>SKNG01000289.1 GCA_007120685.1 Paracoccaceae bacterium
TGGCATTCGCCGCCTCCCAGCCGGCATGGCCGTTGCCGATATAGATCGCCACATGCTGATCGGTGCCGGCCAGCCGCTTCAGGTCCGGCCAGAGCGTGGCGACCATCTCGTGCAGCGCGCCTTCATAGATATTGGGCGAGGGCCGGTGCATCGCCGCCAGCACACGGTCCGGCACCACCGAGGGGCCGGGGATGGCAAGGTAGGGGCGGCCATGGGCGAGCGACATGGGGCGGGCTCCGATGCGGGTGAGAGAGGCGGTAAGTTCGTGGATCGCGACACTAGGCCGGCGTCGGGACGGCGTCAATTCCGCGCCGGCCTGACCCGGTCCGGGGGCTGTGCAGCGGCAGACGCTTGCCTATATCTTGATGGCGAAAGCTGAAGGATACGACGATGACCCAGTTCCAAGGTGCCGCCGCCGATGCCAGCACCGACGCCAAGGCCGAGACGCCCGTGCTGGACCCCGCTGCGCATTGTGCGCCGCTTGCCGGACGCGTGGTGCTGCAGGTCACGGGGCCGGAGCGTCTGGCGTTTCTGCAGGGTGTGGTGACGAATGACGTCAAGCGCGTCGAGCGCGACGGCATCGCCTATGCCGCGATGCTGAGCCCGCAGGGCAAGTTCCTCGCCGATTTCCTGATGGTCGCCGGGCCCGAGACAATATGGCTGGATACCGACGCCGCGCTGGCCGAGGATCTGCTGAAGCGGTTGAGCCTCTACAAGCTGCGCTCGAAGGTCGAGATCGTGCTGGTCGATCTGCCGGTGACGGCGGGTGTGGGGCCGGGGCCCGAGGGGGCGCTGGCCGACCCGCGTCATGCCGATATGGGCTGGCGGCTCTATGGCCATGCGCTGACGCAGGGCGAGCCGGTGGACTGGGACGCTCGGCGCGTGGCGGCCGGGGTGCCGGTGGCGGGACGCGAGTTGCAGCCGGGCGATAGTTTCATCCTGGAGTTCGGCTTCGAGCGGCTGGGCGGGGTGGATTTCCGCAAGGGTTGCTATGTCGGCCAGGAGGTGACGGCGCGGATGCATCACAAGACCGAATTGCGCAAGGGTCTGGCGATTGTGTCGGTCGAGGGCCCGGCCGAGGAGGGCGCCGAACTGGTCACGCCCGAGGGGCGCGCGGCGGGGGTTCTGGGCACGGTGGCGGGCGAGCGGGCTCTGGCCTGGCTGCGCTTTGACCGGGCCGAGGGGGAGTTGCAGGCCGGCGCAGCACGGCTGCGGGTTCTGTCGCGGGCGGGCTGAGGGGCGGCTCCCGCGCGATTGCGCAGCATCAGAGATACTGCGCCCGCGCTTGGGCCAGGCCGGGGGCTGCGCCCCCGGACCCCCGATCAAAGCCGGGGGGCTTTGCCCCGCCGAATATCCGATCAAAGCCGGGGGGCTTTGCCCCCCGGCGCCCCCCAGCGTTTTTTCGGCAAGATGAAGGGGCGGCGGGAAGGGTTTCGGTGGCAGGGATGCGGTGACCGGGGCGGGCGTTCGGCGTAGCGGAGGGCTACATCGAAAAGCTGATACCGCAGCCGCAGGAGGAGGAGGCGTTGGGGTTGTCGATTGTGAAACGCGCGCCGATGAGTTCTTCGGTGAAATCGATCGTCGCGTTTTCCAGAAACGGCAAGGAGACCGGGTCGATCAGCACCTTCTGGCCCGATTTTTCCATCACCAGATCGTCCTCGGCCGGTTCGTCCAGCGTGATTTCATACTGGAATCCGGAGCAGCCGCCGCCGGAGACCGCGACGCGCAGCGACTGGGCCTGTCCCGCTTCCTCGGCGATCTCGGCGAGGCGGGCGAAGGCGCGGTCGGTCACTTTTGGCGGCAGGTTCATGGCATCCCCGGGTTTTCGGCGTTTTCCTGACTGCTTGACCCGGATATAAGCGGCGCAGGTCAGAGGGGCAAGATCAGCACCATGAGCGGCATCGCACACACAGCGCCTTTCACCGCGCGTTTTGCTGCTGACCCCGGGCGGTCGCGCGGGCGGCTTTATCCCGAGCGGATCTCGACCTTCCGCTCGCCCTTTCAGCGTGACCGGGACCGGATCATCCATGCCTCGGCCTTTCGCCGGCTGAAGCACAAGACCCAGGTGTTCATCGAGCATGAGGGCGATTACTACCGCACCCGGCTGACCCATTCCATCGAGGTGGCGCAGGTCGCCCGCACGCTGGCTGCCGCGCTGGGGCTGAACACCGATCTGGCCGAGGCCATCGCGCTGTCGCATGATCTGGGCCACACCCCCTTTGGCCACACGGGCGAGGAGGCGATGGCCGAGCTGATGGCCCCCCATGGCGGGTTCGATCATAACGCCCAGGCGCTGCGCATCGTCACCCGGCTGGAGCGGCATTACGCCGAATTCGACGGGCTGAACCTGACCTGGGAGACGCTGGAGGGGCTGGCCAAGCACAATGGCCCGCTTCTGACCCTGGAAGGCGCGCCGCGCAAGCGCCCGCTGCCGGTGGCGCTGGCCGAATACAACGCGCGCCACGATCTTCATCTGCACACCCATGCCAGCGCCGAGGCGCAGGTGGCGGCGATTGCCGATGACGTGGCCTATAACCATCATGACCTGCATGACGGGTTGCGATCGGGCCTGTTCACCGAGGCCGATCTGATGGCGCTGCCGATCACCGCGCCGGCCTTTGCCGAGGTGGATGCGCTGTATCCCGGCCTTGAGCCGATGCGGCGGCGGCATGAGGCGTTGCGGCGGGTGTTCGGGGTGATGGTGGCGGATGTCATCGCCGTGGCGCGGCACCGGCTGGGGGCGGCCGAGCCCGCCGATGCCGATACGGTGCGGCATCTGGGGGTGACGATCATCCGGTTTTCCGACAAGCTGTTTCGCGAGTTGAAGGTGATCCGGCAGTTCCTGTTCGACCGGATGTACCGGGCGCCGAAGGTGGTGGCGATGCGGGCCGAGGTGACCGAGGTGGTGCGCGATCTGTTCGGCTTCTACATGGCCGCGCCGGAGCGGTTGCCGCCGGAATGGCGCGAGGATGTGGCCGGGGCCGGGGACGAGGCCGGGCTGGCGCGGGTGGTCTGCGACTATGTGGCCGGCATGACCGACCGGTTTGCGCTGCAGGAACATGCGCGGCTGCTGGGCTCGGATGTGGCGCGGTTCACGCGGTATATCGTGTCGGGCTGAGTTGTGACGTGCGAATGGGGGCGCTGCCCCCCGTCGGCTGCGCCGACTCCCCCCGGGATATTTGAAGAGCAAAGAAGGGGGCAATTGACGCTGGCGGTCCCGGTGCTAGGAGGTCTGCCCAGACAAGGGGTGCCAGGCAAGGGGTGCCAGACA
>SKNG01000421.1 GCA_007120685.1 Paracoccaceae bacterium
ACCATCATGCGCATGGCCGGCGATGACGGGCAGGGCGGCGGGCGGCGCGAGAACGTGCTGGCAGCCGTGCCGGGGCGCATCCTCTCGGCCCTTTCCCGGCCGCGCCCGATCCAATCGCCCGTGCCGGTCAAGGGCGCCGAGCGGTCAATGGATCGGTAAACGGCGCGCGCGTCCTGACGGGCCGCGCCACGTCACGCGGCTTGGCTTGCGCAGCCTTGTCGGTTTTTTGCTGCGATGCGGCGTAAAGGTGCCAGCGGGCGTTCACGTGCCATGCGAGGGCGTGTAACGAAGCCACAGCCCAGCGCGCGAAGGGGCATGACGTGATAAAGGAATTTTCCGGCGTCTGGCCTTTGCTGCTGGGCATTCTGCTGATCATGCTGGGCAACGGCATGCATTTCACCCTGATCGGCCTGCGCGGCGGGATCGAGGGGTTTTCGGCCGCCGAACTGGCCTTCGTCACCTCGGCCTATTTCCTGGGCTTCCTGTCCGGCGCGCGCTACACGCCGGTGATGATCCGGCGGGTGGGTCATGTCCGGGTCTTCGCGGCGCTGGGCAGTTTCATGTCGGCCGGGCTGATCGCCTTTCCGCTGCTGGCCGAGCCCTGGGCCTGGACCGTGCTGCGCATTCTCATCGGTTTCTGCATGTCGGGCATTTATGTCTCGGCCGAAAGCTGGCTGAACAACGCCAGCAGCAACGAATCGCGTGGCAAGGTGCTGGCGGCCTACATGATCGCCCAGACGCTGGGCATCATCGGCGCGCAGGGGCTGCTCAGCCTGGGCGATGCGGCCACGCCGGTGCTGTTCATTATCGCCTCCATCATGGTGTCGATCTCCTTCGGGCCGATCCTGCTGTCGGCAACCCCTGTGCCCGCGGCAGAAACGGCGCGCGCCATGTCGCTGCGCCGGCTTTATGGCGAGGCGCCGCTGGGCACGGTGGGCATCTTCCTGCTGGGCGCGGTCTACGCTGTCCTGACCGGGATGGCGGCGGTCTTCGGCAGCCTGATCGGCCTGTCAGCAGGGCAGGTCGCGCTTCTTGTTGCAGTGCTCTTCGGCGGCGCGCTGGTGCTGCAATATCCCATCGGCTGGCTGTCGGACAGGATTGACCGGCGCAAGGTGATCCTGGCGGTTTCGGTCATCGGCGCCGGTTTCTGCGCGCTTGGGGCGGCGGTAACGGCGGACTTTCAGTTGCTGCTGATCGCGGCCTTCTTCGTCGGCGGGGTGACGACGCCGCTTTACGCGCTGTTGCTGGCCTATACCAATGACTGGCTGGCGACCGAGGACATGCCGGCGGCCTCGGGCGGGCTGGTCTTCACCTTCGGCCTGGGCGCCATCCTCGGCCCGCTGGCCACGGGCTGGGCAATGGATGGCATCGGGCCTGTCGGCTTCTGGCTGGTGGTCGGCGTGACCTTCGCCGCCATCGCGCTCTTTGCGCTTTACCGCATGACGCAGCGCGCCAGCACCCCGGCCAATGAGACGGAAACCTATGTCGCTGTCTTGCCCAGCACATCGACCGTCGCGGTCGAGGCAGCGGCGAACTGGACGACCGAACTGGCCGAAGCCAACCCGCAGGAAGAGGGATCCCCAGGCGCCGACGCAGCCTGAACCCTGGCGGCTTGGGCGGCGCGCATCTGCTATTGAAGGAAAGCGGTGGCGGGCCCGCAGCAACCGTATCGGGCGTGAATTTCCCGAGAGCCTGAACACTCAGGTGGGCGCCAGATACCAGGGCCAGGACCCTGGCAGAGCCAGCTCCCTCGGAAAGGATTATCGGCCACTGGAAAAGAGCCGTCCTCGGGAAGAGCAGAACCCGCCACCTGAAGATGTAGGCCCCGCCTTGCCGGCCTGCAAGGCCCGGCCCGGCGGCCCGGGCAAAACCGGTTCCAGCCCCGGCCCGGATGGGCTAGTCTGGACACCCCGCAACAGCTCCACCTGCCCCATGGCCTTTGCCTTCAAGCCGAACGATGACACCGCCCTGACCGGCGCGCGCCGCATCGCCCGCCAGCAGCTCGATACCGCGCTGGGCCTGCTGGACGCCCCCGCGCCGCCTTCGCCGGACCGCGTGCATGCGCTGCGCAAGCATACCAAGAAGCTGCGCGGCCTGGTGCGGCTGGTCCTGCCCGTCACCAGGCGTCTGCAACGCCAGAATCTGCGGCTTCGCGATGCCGCGCGCCAAATCGCGCCCCTGCGCGATGCCGAAGTGCGGCGGGGCACCTTCGACCTCTTGACGCGCGATATGGACAGGGAACCGGGCATTCAGGCGCTGCGCAGGCTGTTGCAACAGGATGTGGCGGCGGTGCGTCAGCCGGCTTCGCTGGAGCGAATTACCGAAGGCATGCGGGGCGAGTTGCGCGCCGTGCGCGATGCGCTGGACGGCTGGGCGCTGCGCAAGCGTTATGGCGGGAAGCGCATGGAAGGCGCCGAGGCAGGCTTTGCGGTGTTGCGCCCGGGGCTGGAGACGACCTGGGGCGCGGCGCAGGCCGGGCTGGCGGCCTCGCGCGCGGCGCTTGCCGGCGATTTCGCGGCCGATCCCTTTCATGAATGGCGCAAGGCGGCCAAGCATCACTGGTATCAGGCGCGCCTGCTGCGGCCGATCTGGCCCGAGGTGATGGCGCCGCATGTCGCCGCAGCCGACACGCTGGGCGAATTGCTGGGCGATCACAACGATCTGGACGTGCTCTGCGCCTTCCTGCAATCGCGGGTCGATGCCGGCGATTGCCCGGAAGGCGCCGCCGCCCTGCCGGCCCTGCGCGCCGAGGTGCTGCAGCCACGCCGCCTGCTGGCCGAGAAGGCGGTGGCGCTGGGCGAGCGGCTGTTCGCGCCCCCGGCGCGGGCCGTGACCGATCAATGGGCCGCCTGGTGGTGTGCATGGCATCGGTAGGCGGTGTGGTGTCCGTGTCGGATGATGCCGCGCGCAGCCCCGGGCAGCGGCTGGCGCGCGGGGTCTGCCGGCTGTTGCGCAGCCTCGATTTCGCGGCGCTGGACGAGGTGGCGCCGGCGACGGGCCTGCGCGTCGATGTCATGGCGCTGGGGCCGAAGGGGCAGGTATGGGTGATCGAATGCAAATCCTCGCGTCAGGACTTCACGTCGGACCGCAAATGGCAGGGCTACCTGCCCTGGTGCGACCGGTTCTTCTGGGCGGTGCCCGCGGATTTTCCTACCGATCTGCTGCCCGGTGGCGCGGGGCTGATCATGGCCGACGAATTCGGCGCCGAGATCCTGTCGATGCCCGAAGAGGCCCCCCTCGCCGCCACCCGCCGCCGCGCCCTGACCCTGCGTTTCGCCCGCCTGGCCGCGCTGCGCCATCAGGGGCTGCGCGATCCGATGGGGTAGAACAGGCCGTCGTCCATCAAGATCACTCTCTTCCCCCGCCGTGCCGCTTCCGGACAACGGGCCTTGGAAGGCCCGTGCGCACGCGCGTTCGAACGCGCGTTTCCCCCGCCTCTGCCGATTGCGTTGGGCCGATCTGGCATGAACAGATCCGGCAATGAGGCGGACCCTACGCCGCCCGCCGCCGCGCTTCCTGCAACCAGCCCCAGACCCGCTGCGGCGTCAGCGGCATATCCACCGCCCTCACCCCCTCGCTCCACAGCGCATCCAGCACGGCATTCGACAGTGCCGCCAGCGCCCCCACCGTGCCCGCCTCGCCGCAGCCCTTCATCCCCAAGGGGTTGTTGACCGAGGGCAACGGCACGCTTTCGAAGCCGATGAAGGGCAATTCATCCGCCCGTGGCAGGGCGTAATCCATGAAACTGCCGCTCAGCAACTGCCCCTCGTCGTCGAAAACGATCTCCTCGCGCACCGCCTGGCCGAAGCCCTGCGCCACGCCGCCATGCACCTGCCCGATGGCCAGCGCCGGGTTGACCAGATTGCCGAAGTCATCGACCGCCAGATACCGCTCCAGCTTCAGCGCGCCGGTCTCGGGGTCCACCTCCACCTCGCACAGATGCGCGCCATTGGGGAAGGACCGCCCCGGCAGCTTCACCCGGCTCTCATGCCGCAACAGGTCGTCGCGCCCCCGCGCGCGGGCCAGCGCCGCCGCCTCGGCCAGGGTCAGCCGCCGGTTCGACCCGGGGGCCGAGAAGATGCCCTCGTCAAAGCCCACCGGCTCCGCGCCGATCTCGCCCTCCAGAAACCCGGCAAAGGCCGCGACCATCGCCTCGGCCATCCCATGCGTTGCCGTGGTCTGCACCGTCACCGAGCGCGAGCCGCCCGTGCCGCCCCCCCGCGCAATCCTGTCGCTGTCGCCCTGCACCACCTCGATCAGCGCCTCGTCCAGCCCGGTCAGCCCGGCCAGATAGCGCGCATAGACCGTCTCATGCCCCTGACCGTTGGATTGCGTGCCCACATAAAGCCGCACCCGCCCGTCGGGCAGGAAGTCCACCGCCGCCGTCTCGCTGTCGTCGCCCAGGATCGCCTCGATGTAGAAGGCCAGCCCCAGCCCGCGCAGCCGCCCGGCCGCCGCGCTGGCCGCCCGCCGCGCAGGGAAGCCCGCCACATCGCCCAGGTCCCGCGCGCGCGCCAGCACCCGGCCGAAGTCGCCCACGTCATAGACCGACCCGCCGGGGGTGGCGTGGGGAAACTGGTCCGGCGCCACGAAATTGCGCGCCCGCAGATCGAAGGGCGACAGCCCCATCTCGCGCGCGGCCAGGTCCATGCAGCGTTCGATCAGCGTGATCGCCTCGGGCCGCCCGGCGCCGCGATAGGCATCGACGGGCGTGGTGTTGGTATAGATCCCCTGCACCGCCAGATGCGCGGCGGGAATGGCATAGACCCCGGTGAAGACCTTGGAAAACAGCGCCGTCTGGATGTTCTGGCCGAATTGCGAATTATAGGCGCCCAGGTTGAAACGCGAGCGCACCCGGTAGGCGGTGATCCGCCCTTGCGTGTCGAAACCCATCTCGGCCTCGCTGACCAGATCACGCGCGCCATTGTCCGAGGCGATGGATTCGCCCCGGTCCGGCACCCAGCCCACCGGCCGGCCCAGCGCGCGGGCGGCGGCGGCGATGGCGATGTGCTCGGGGTAGACCATTACCTTCATGCCGAACCCGCCGCCCACATCGGGGATCGTCACCCGCACCGCATCGGGCGTCAGGCCCAGCATCCGCGCCAGTTCGCGTTTCATGGTCCAGACGCCCTGACCGTTGAAGGCGAAATGCAGCCGGTCCCCGGTCCAGTCGGCCCAGGCTCCGCGCGGCTCCATGCTGGCTGCGGTAACGCGGTTCTGCCGCACGGCGATGCGCGTCACATGCGCGGCACCCGTCAACGCCGCCTCGGTCGCGCCGTCATCGCCGATATCCCAGTCCAGCGCCAGATTGCCCGGCGCCTCTGCGTGGATTGCCGGCCCGCCGACCGCCAGATCCAGCGCCACCGGCAGATCTTCATGCTCCAGCATGATCGCCTCGATGGCATCCAGCGCCGCCGCCCGCTTCTCGGCCACCACCATCACCACCGGCTCGCCGACATGGCGCATCACGCCCTCGGCCAGCACCGGGCGGCGCGGCGCAGCACCCTGTTCCCCGTCACGCCCGGCCAGCGTGGCGCCGAAGACCGACCCCGTCACCCCCGCCGCGGCCAGATCAGCCGAGGTCCAGACCGCCACCACTCCCGGAATCGCCCGCGCCGCTTCCACCTCCAGCGCGGTAATCTGACCATGCGCCACCGGGGCGCGCAGAAACACGGCCTGCAATGCCCCCTCGGGCAGCGTATCGGCGATGTAGCGCCCCGCACCGGTCAGAAACCGGATATCCTCGCGCCGCGTGCCGCCCTGCGCCTGTCCGAATGCCCGCAACGCCCTGCTCCCCTGTCATCGTCAACCTTGCGCAGGGTAGCCGCCCCACACCCAAGGGCAAGGGCATCGAGCAAAATTGCCGCCCCTCTTTGCTCCTTAAATATCCCGGGGGGGTGAGCCGCGTAGCGGCGAGGGGGGCAGCGCCCCCCCCTGCCTGCCTCACGGCTCCAGCGCCGCCACGACCTGCACGCCCAGCGCGCCGAAACCGTTGAACCGCGTGTTGGTGACCACCGAATAGGCGCCCATCCCCTGCACCAGCACGAAATCGCCCTCGGCAATGTCGCCCGGCAGCATAACGGCGCCCGGCATCCGGTCCACGCTGTCGCAGGTCGGCCCGAAGACCACACGCGGCACCGGCGCCCCGTCCCGCGCCACCCCCTCGGGCGAGAACACCGCCACCCGGTCCATCGCCCCCATCAGCGGCAATTCGGCAAAGGCGCCATAGATCCCGTCGTTCAGGAACACATGCGCCGCCCCGTCGCCCTCTGCCCCGTTACCCGCGTCGCGCAGCGCCTTCACCCGGGCCAGCGCGGCAAAGGCATCGGCGACCAGCGCGCGGCCCGGTTCGCAGACCAGCGCCGGGGCGTCCGTGCCGAAGACCTCGGCCGTCACCGCCTTGATGCGCGCGAAGATCGCCTCCAGCGCCGGCACCACGCCGGCCACCCGGTGCGAGGGGAAGCCGCCGCCCACGTTCAGCCGCGCCGGCCGCACACCCGCCGCCGCCGCGATCCGCCCCGCCGCGCGGATGTAGCTTTCCCAGGCCGCCGGATCGATGCATTGCGTGCCGGGGTGAAAGGTCAGCGAGGGCACATAGCCAGCCGCCGCGATCCGGCGCAGCAGTTCCGCCGCCAGCGCCTCGGTCGCGCCGAACTTGGTGCCGAAGTCATAGGTCGCGCCGGCCACCGGCAGCTTGAACCGCGCGGTGATCTCCACGCCCTCGCCGCCCGTGCGCTGTTGCGGCACGACGGCAAACAGCTTCTCCAACTCACCCAGCGAATCGACCGAATACGAGGCCACGTCATGGCCCACCGCAAAGACGATCTCGTGGCGCGCGCGCACCGGGTTGTTGTAATGCAGCGTCGCGCCCGGCACCAGGCGGCGGATCAGGGCGATCTCCTCGGGCGAGGCGACATCGAAGCCGGCAATCCCGGCGGTGGCCAGATTGGTGATCACCGCCTCTTCCGGGTTGGCCTTTACAGCATAGGTCACCAGCCCCGGAAAGCCCGCCAGGAACCGGCGCGCCTGCGCCTGCAGCGCTGCGGGCGACAGGAAAAGCACCGGATCGAACGGACCCGTGGCGCGCAGATAATCGACCGGGTTGGCCCAGAGTGTATGCGAGATGCCCAATGCTGTCCCTCCTGATGCGGTCCGATGGCGGTTCTTGCGGCGGTTGCTGCCGGATGCCAACAGGATCGCGCATCTATGCGACATATTCACCGATCAAAAGGCTGGAATCGTCTCAAGGTTCCGTCATAATGACGGAAAAGCGGGCAAAGTGGCAGGTGTGGCATGGATGATCTGGATCGCGCCATCCTTGGCGCGCTGGTGGTCGATGCGCGGGTGCCGCTGGCGACGCTGGCGCGGCGGCTGCGGGTTGCGCGCTCGACCCTGCAGGCGCGCATCGAACGGCTGGAGGGGTCTGGCGCCATCGCCGGCTACACCGTCAAGCTGGGCGAGGCGGTGCGGCGCGGGCGCATCCGCGCCAGCGTCCTGCTGACCATAGAGCCGCGCGCGCAGGCGGCGATCCTGGCGCGGCTGAAGGCGATGCCCGAGGTGGAGCGCGCGCATTCCACCTCGGGCCGGTTCGACCTGCTCTTGGAGATTGTGGCCGAGGGCACGGTGGCGCTGGATGCGGTGCTGGACCAGTTGGGCACCATTCCCGGCGTGCGGGCCTCGGAAAGCCTGATCCACCTGACCACGCGCATTGATCGGGTGCTTTAGCGGGCGATCCAGGGCACGCAGGCGGTGCGCAGAACAGGGGCACCGGAAGAATTCCCGGCCAATGCAGCGCGGAAAAGACGCTGTCCGCCCCGGGGCGCGCGTGAAGGGCGGTTTTCCCGCACCCGCCCCTTGCCGCGCCCCCGGCCTTGCGTCACCATGCGGACAATGGTTCGCCAAAGCGCTGCCGTGCATCGTGCCATGTCTGCTTGTCCAACAACCCGGGGGTTCACCATGAAGCCGTTCACCGCCCTTGCCGCCGCCGCCGTTGCGCTGGCCACATCCGCCGTCGGCGTGGCCGCGCAGGATGTCACCTGGCGCTTCAACAACAACTACGCGCCGACAAGGCCGGAATCCGGCCATATCCGCAACTTCGCGGCCAATGTCGCCGAATTCTCGGGCGGCAGCTTCACCATCAACGTGATCGAGGGCGGCGGCATGAACCTGCGCGACGCCGATGCGCTGCGCTGGATGCAGACCGGCACGCCGGAAATTGCCTTCAGCTGGCCAACCTTCCTGGGCCGGGACGCGCCGGATCTGGCCAATCTCTATGTCTTCGGCTCGGTTTCCTCGGCCGAAGAACACCTGCGCGCCCTGCCCGCCGTGCAGGAGGCGCTGACCGAAGGCTTTGCGCGGCGCAACATCCCCGTCGTGGGCTTCATGGCGCTGCCGATCATCGACGCCTCGCTCTATTGCCGCGAGGCGGTGACCAGCCTGGACGACCTGCGCCGGCTGCGGCTGCGCGTGGGCTCGCGCGAGCAGGTGGAGACCTTCACCGCGCTGGGCGTCGCCGCGCAGATCATCCCGCAGAACGAGTTGTATTCGGCCATGCAGACCGGCGTGGTGGATTGCGCGCTCTATCCCGCGCGCTTTGCCGGCTCGATCTCGCTGCAGGAAGTGGCGCCGCATGCCACCTACACCGGCTTTCCCTTTCCGCCCGCGCCCTATGCCATCGTCGCCCATGCCGGCAGCCTGGAACGGCTGAGCAGCGAACACCGCGCGGCGCTTGATCAGGCGCTGGAGGTTCTGGCCGAGGAATCCTTCCAGTTCGAAGGCGATGCCGAGGCCGAGGTCGCTGCCCGCGCCGCCATGGTCGAGGCCGGGGTGACCTGGCATGACGACCTGTCGCAGGCCGATCAGGACGCCATCCGCGAGGCCGCGTCGCAGACCTGGCTGACGCTTTCCGAAGAAGGCGGCGAAGAGGCAGTGGCCAACCGTGCCCGCATCATGGACCTGCTCGGCGGTTGAGGCGGCTGCAAAGGCGTTGCGCGCCCTTCAGTGGCGCGCCGTCATGGTCCCATCGGTAAAGGCCCCATCGGAAAAAGGCTGTGGCCCATGGCGCGGATCGCCGGCTGGATCGATCTTGGCCTTCTGTGGCTGACCCGCGCGCTGGCCGCCCTGGGCGCGGCCTGCGTGGCTGGGATGGCGACGCTTGTCGTCTCGGCCGTGGTGATGCGCTATGCGGTCGGCGCCCCTTTTGCCCAGACCGAAGAGGTGGCGGGGCTGATGATGGTCAGCGCGGTGTTTCTGGGCATGCCTTATGTGCTGGCCACGCATGGCCATATCCGCGTGGGCCTGGTCTATGACCACACCAGCGGCTGGCTGCGGCGCCTCATGTGGGTGCTGGGGCAAGGGGTGTTCCTGGCCTTTGCGTTGATCTTCCTGCGCGATGCGCTGGCCGATCTGCGCCTCACCCGGATGCTGAACCTGCGGTCAGAGGTGGGGCGCGTGCAGCTTGCCCCCTTCGTGGCGCTGATGGTGGCGGGCGTGGCGCTGGCGGCGCTGGTCGCCGCGTGGCAGGCCCTGCGCCCGCCCCCCGCGCCGAAGGATCTGACTGATGCGCCAGAGCCCATTGCCGACACGCCGGCAGAGGGGCCGCGCCGGTGATCTGGCTGGCGCTGGGCGGCACGCTTCTGGGCGCGGTGCTGACCGGGGCGGTGCTGGGCTCGGCGCTGGGCCTGACCGGCTTTGTCATCCTGCATTTCTGGTCCGGGGGGGCGACCAGCCTGGGCGTGCAGGCGGTCTGGAACACCTTCAACAGCTTCACCCTGACCGCCATTCCGCTGTTCATCCTGCTGGGTGAATTGCTGGTGGCCTCGGGCCTGGCGCGCGGGGTCTACCGGGCGATGTCACCGGTCTTCGCGCGCCTGCCGGGCGGGCTGCTGCATACCAACATCGCCGTCTGCGGGCTCTTCGGCGCAGTCAGCGGCTCGTCGATGGCCGTGGCGGCGGCGGTGGGCTCGGTGGCCTATCCGGAAATGACCCGGCGCGGCTATGACCGGGCGGCGGTGGTGGGCAGCCTTGCGGGCGGGGGCACGCTGGGCCTGCTGATCCCGCCCAGCCTGGCGCTGCTGATCTATGGCGCCTTCACCGAGACCTCGATCGGCCGGCTGTTCCTGGCAGGCGTGGTGCCGGGGTTGCTGACGGCGCTGGGTTTCATGCTGTGGATCGCCTTCATGGCCTGGCGCAACCCGCGCCTGGCGCCGGAGCCCGCGCCGGAAATCGGGCTGGGCCGGGCGCTGTTGGGCCTGTGGCGGATCTGGCCGCTGGTGGCGTTGATCGGCGCGGTGCTGGGCAGCCTGTTTGCGGGGCTGGCCACGCCCACGGAATCGGCCGGGGTGGGGGTGGCCGCGGCCATCGTCATCGGCTTCTGGCGCGGCAACCTGACCCTTCGCGGCATCGGGCAGGCGCTGATGAACACGCTGGTCACCTTCTGCGTGATCGGCATGGTGTTCATGGGCGCCGTGGTGCTGGCGCAATCGATCAGCGTGCTGGGCCTGCCGCAGGAACTGCTGCGCCAGATCAGCGGCATGGGCATCCCGCCGCTGGGGGTTCTGCTGGTGGTGGTGCTGGTCTATCTGGCGCTGGGCACGGTGTTCGACGGGCTGTCGATGATGATCATGACCCTGCCCATCGTCTTCCCGCTGCTGGTGGGGCTGGGCCATGACCCCATCTGGCTGGGCGTGCTGATCACGCTTCTGATAGAGATCGGCATGCTGACCCCGCCGGTGGGGATGAACATCTTCGTGCTGACCGGCATGACCGGCGGGCAGGTGCGGCTGGGGCAGGCCGCCTGGGCGGCGCTGCCCTACTGGCTGGTGCTCTTGGGCATGATCGGGCTGGTGGTGGCCTTTCCGGGGGTGGTGCTGTGGCTGCCCGCGCTGGTGATGGGGTAGGGGCGCATGGCGGCACATCTGGACCGGGCGCTGGCCCAGCGGTTGATGCAGGAGGCGGGGATCGAGGCGCTGATCCTGCTCTCGCCCGAGGGCTTCACCCATGCCACCGGTGCCTCGCCCGGGGTGGGGGCAATGTGGCGGCAGGCGGGTGCGGTGGCGGTGCTGGTGCCCGCCGATGCGGGTGCGGGCGAGGCGGCGGTGGTCAGCGACTTGTTTGCGCCGGGCTTCCGCCTGGCCAGCCATATCGGGGACCTGCGCGAAAGCCCGCTATGGGTCGAAGCCAGCGCGGCGCCGGGCTTCGATGTGCAGGGCGATGCCGTGGCGCAGATGCGCGCGCTGTGGGCGGCCGAGGGGCGCGGCGACGGCTTCGCCCGCCCCACCACCTTTGACGCGGGCGTGACCTGGGCGCATCTGCGCGACGCGCTGGCCGAACGGGGGCTGTCGCGGGCGCGGGTGGGGGTGGAGATGGCCGCGATCGCTGCCCGCGACTGGCCCGGGATGCAGACAGCACTGGCCCCGGCGGTGCTGGTCGATGGCATGGACGTCGCGCGGATGCTGCGCGCGATCAAGTCACCGGCCGAGATCGAGTACCTGCGCCGCGCGGTGGGCATCGCCGAAACCGGCCTGCGCGCGGTCCGCGACGCCATCGCGCCGGGCGTTGCGCGCAGCGCGCTGGCCTCGGTCTGGCGGCAGACCGTCGCGCAGGCGGGCGGGGGCGATCTGAGCGGCGAATGGGAGTATATCGCCGTCGGCCCGGACCCCTGGGGCGGGGATGCAAGCGCCCGGCCCGGCGACCTGATCAAGGTGGATGTCGGTTGTCTGGTGCAGGGCTACACCTCCGATACCGGCCGAACCTTCGCGCTGGGCACCCCGCCCCGCGCGGCGGCGCAGATCCATGCCGCGCTGATGGCCGGATTCCGCGCCGGCATGGCCCTGCTGACCCCCGGCACACCGCTGCGCGACGTGCACGCCGCCACCACGCAGGCGATCCGCGCTGCCGGGTTCGACCATTACGCGCGCGGCCATTTCGGCCACGGGCTGGGCACCGGCCCGGGC
>SKNG01000217.1 GCA_007120685.1 Paracoccaceae bacterium
AGCCGCAGCCCGCCCCGGCGCCCTCTACGACCCCGGCTGCGGTACCGCGCCAGCCCGCGCCCGCCGCCGCGGCCCCCGCCCAGACTACGCCAGCCCGGACAACACCAGCCCAGACCGCGCCGGCCGAAACCGCCCCGGCCCGGGCCACGCCGGCCCGCACGGCTGCCGCAACTCCTTCGCGTACGCGGCAGGCTGCGCCGCCGATCCCCGAGGGCATCCCGGCGGGTGACATGACCGGCATTCCCACCGTTCCCTGCCCGCCGCACTATCCCACGCGCGGGGTGTACTGTGTCGAACAGGCGGTTTTCGACCGGATCGTGGCGCAGCGCGCCGCTGCCGCTGCCGCTGCTGCGAGCTCAACCGGCATGCCTACCCGACAGGTCGTGCAAGGCCGATATGTCCAGGTCGGTGCCTTTGCCGTGCCGACGAATGCGCAGCGCACGATTGCCCGGCTGCAGGCGCAGGGGCTGCCACCCAACCGGCAGCGTGTACGTCAGCGCGGGCGCACGCTGGAACTCATCCTCGCCGGCCCCTTTGACAACACCGCCGATCTGCGCGCGGCGCTGCACACGGCCCGGGCGATGGGCTTTCATGACGCCTATGTGCGCTGAGCCCGTCAAGGCCGCCTGAGCAGAGGAGCATGGGCGGCACCCCGCCAGGCGGAAGCCGACGGTGGGTGCCGCTTTCGCCAAAAGGCCGTGGAGAGTCATCGGAAAACGGGCTTTCGAAAGCCCGTTTCCACGCGCCTTCGAAGGCGCGTTACCCGGTCGCTACCGGCGCAATCGGCCGAAGACGGTATCAGCCGTCGCAGACCGCTTGCAGCATCAGCCATTCGCCGTCGCCCAGCAGGCGCCCGGCAGGTTCTTGCGCCGGGTTCGGTGTGATCGCCTGAGTGCGCAGCGCCTCGGCCTGTCGGGCCAGTTCGGCGCGGGCCGGATTGGCGCCCAGCGCATCGGCGTAGGGCGCGACTGGCAGCCCATCGGCCGCTAGCCGCCCGGCCAGCGCCGCCGGATCCGGGCGGGCTGGGCCGGCGGCCAGGCGCGCGGGCAGATAGCCCGCCAGCGCCCCCGCCGGCAGGCTGCCGGTGGTGAGCAGCGACAGCGTGGCGCGGAACCCGGCATGGCGCAGGATGTCGCGCAGCGGATCCTCGGCCTGCGCGGCTTCGTCCTCGGCGATAAGGTATCCGGCCAGCGCCTCGGGCGAATCGAGCCGAGCCAGCAGATCCGCGCCCAGAACGATCACCTGCCCGGGCAGATGCGTGGCCTCGAACCCCGGCACGCCCGCGATGGCCAGCGCCCGGTGGCTGCCGCCGAGAACCCGCGCGCGCAGCGTTGCCAGTGCCTGCCGGCCGCCGGGATGGGCGCAGACCCCCGCACCGGGCGCATCGGCCGGCAGGGTGTCGATGACCGCCCGCGCGATTTGCGCCCGGCTGGCCTGTGGCACGATCCCGGCTGTATGATCGACCAGCGCCGGGGGCAGCCAGAACACGGCCAGCAGCGCAACCAGCGCCACCGACCCCGCGCCCACCCCCCGCCGCAGCCAGCCCCGCCGGGCCGGCGGGCGCAGCGCCCGGTCGATGGATTCCAGCGCCTCGACCATCAGCGCGTCGTCAAGCTCCAGGCTTTCGCCCTCGGCACCATCGCCATCGCCGTCGCGGCTTTCTGCCACCTTTCCGGGCCCGTAGAGCGCCGGCCGCACACCGGGGTTCAGACGATGGACGGCCGGCAGGGACCAATGCGCCAGCACGCTGTCGGTCCGGCTGTCCATCAGCGTCAGGCTGGCCTTGCCCAGAACCGCCACGACATCGCGGCGCTGCGCGCCCGGGCCGGGCCGCCAGATGCCCGGCGCTTCCAGGCGTTGGTATTTCGTAAGCGCTGTCATCGGTCTTGCCGCAAGATCCCTGTCATGGCGCCAGCCAGGACGCTTGTATCCCACGGCCGCACGCCCGGCCAGCCGGCCAGTGCCTCCGCCCGCGCATCGCCCTCAGTCGCCGCCCAGAAGCCGGCGCAGCCCGCGCCCCACCTCGCGCTCGACCCGGTCGCGCGCCCCGTCGCGCAGCGCGTCCCGCGCGTCCTCGCCTTCCTCGCGCTCTACCCCCAGCCGGCGCAGCGCCTCGGCCTCGGCGCGTTCGCGGGCCTCGGCCTCCAGCCGCTGCACCTCCTCGCGCGCCCGTGCCTCCAGCCGCTCGCGCTCTTCGCGCAAACGCTCTTCGGCCAACCCCTCCAGGTCCAGCCGGAAGCGCGGCTGCGACCACGGGCCGGTGATGCTGAGCGGCACCCGCACCGCCGCCACGCCTTCGGCATCGCGCAGCGCCGAGGGGATCACCCGGTAATCCAGCCGCTGCCCGCCGATATCGACGCTGCCGCGCCCGTCCACCGTCAGCAGCCGCGACTCCAGCCGCAGATCGTCATTCGCCAGCACCCCGTTCTGGATGGCGAAACTGCCGGCGATGCGGTCATAAACGGTGCGGCTGCCCTCGCCCATATAGGCCATGTCCAGATTGCGCAGCATGCCGGCCAGATCCAGCCCGATGATCTCGCCCCGGCCCAGGTCGATGCGCCCCTCGCCCGAGAGGCTGCGCATGATCGCCTCCATGGAATTGCCCACGCCCAGAAAGCGCAGCCGGGCGCTGCCGGTGCCGGTCAACCGCTCGAAACCCGCGAATTGCCGGATCATCGGCAAGAGCGCCAGATCGTCCAGCGCCAGATTGCCGCCGACCGACAGGCCGGAGCGGTTGTTGATGACGAATTCGCCGCCGATGCGCCCTTCGAACAGCCGGATCTCGCGCAGGTCGAAAACAGCGCGGGCGCGGTCGATGGTCAGGGCGGTGTGCAAGGCGTCGATGTCCAGGATATCGCTGCGCACCGGCCCCGCGCGCAGGGTCACGGCAGCATCCATCAATCCCACGGCCGAGGCATCGATCGGCGCGCGCGACCAGCCGCCATCGGCGGGCGCCGCGCCGCCGCCTCCGACGCCGGTCATCCCGCGCAGATCCAGCGTCTGGGCGTCGATCTGGCCGGCAAGGCGCGGGCGCGGCCCGTCAAGGGTAAGGTCCAGCGCCATCGACGCCCGGTTGGGGCCGAAATCCAGCGCGGCCTCGCGCAGATGCAGGCTGCCTGCCGGTGCCAGCGTCACCTGGCCCGTCAGGCCCAGTGGCCGCGCGGCGGCGGGCAGGGGCTCCGGCCCGGCCTGCCCGGCCAGCGCCATCAGCGGCGCCAGGGTCGGCGCGGTGAGCGTCAACCTGCCGTCG
>SKNG01000214.1 GCA_007120685.1 Paracoccaceae bacterium
CGCCGCCACCCTGCGCGCCATCCTCGACGGTCACCCCCAAAGCGGCATCGAAGACCTCATGCCATGGCGCTTCAGCCAGCCGTCAAGCCTCGCCGCATAGGGCCACGCCGTAGCGCTTACCCAGCGCGGGCAAGACAGAGCGGATCACCTTCGTCCGCAACCTACTGGGATTGCCGGATGGGTCGATCGACCACGTCCGTTACCAGTTGCTCCACCGCACCGCTGCCGCCGTTCTCGAAGCGAACCGGTTCAAGACAGTCCGCGCCGCGATGATCGTCCAGTCCTTTTCCCAGGAACACCGATGGTTCGAGGATTTCGCAGCTTTCACCGCGCTGCTTGGGATCGAAGCCGACCGCGGCACACCGCTGCAACATATCCTGCCCTCAGGCAAACCGCTCGACCTTGGCTGGGCGGTTGGGTCATCCGAGTTTCTCTAGGCCTGCAAACCTTAGAAATCCACGACTCCCCGGACGCCGCCGAGGGCGCGAAAACCCGCGCCGGAACGCGAACGTCTCACGAACAAAAAAGTCCCACTTTTGCCCCGTCGCAAAAACGGTGGGACGATTTTGCCCCGTAACCCATTGATATCATCAACACTTGGAGGTGCTTTGGTGCCCGGGGGCGGAATCGAACCACCGACACGAGGATTTTCAGTCCACTGCTCTACCCCTGAGCTACCCGGGCACGGGTAAGGGTGCAACACCCTCGGGGCGCTTGCGTGATAGGCGAGCCGGGCCGGGGTGTCCAGAGGGTTTTTCGATCCCCGCAGGGAGTTGGGTTCAAGGGGGTGACCTGGACGCAGCCTCGGGCGTTCTGCCCCTGCCGGCACGCGATTGACCGGCACCATCATCTGCCGGCACCGACGTCCACGCGGGCGCGTCATTGCCTGCCGTTTTCCTTTGGCCGGGTTGTTGGATCCGCCAGCCCGGGTAACAGCCGCAGGCCCAGCCTTGCCACCAGCACCGCCAGGACGATCCGTGCCAGATGGTGCAGGGTGACGAAGACCACCGCCATCTGCAGGGACAAAGCGACAAGCGACATCTCACTGATCCCGCCCGGCGCGAAGGCCAGCAGCACTGCCGGCGCCGGTTCGCCGGTCACGCCGGCAAGCGCCAGGGCAAGCAACGCGGCCAGGGTCAGCACCGCCATGACGCTGACCACCGAAAGGGCAAGCGCGGTGCCGATCTGGCGGCGGGGAAAGCCACTGAAACGCGCGCCCAGCGACGCGCCCATCACCCATTGCGTGACCACGATGGCCCAGGCTGGCGGCACCGCCGTGGTCAGGCCCGTTGCATGGACCAGCGCGCTGGCCGCCAACGGCCCGGTCAGCACTGCCGCGGGCAGGCGCAGCCGGTGTGCGATCCACCAGCCCAGCGCCCCGCAGGCAAAAAGGATTGCCACATTAGGCACGGTCAGCGGCCCACCGCCCCCCGGTGGCGCGATATCGGCGCCGCTGCCCACGGTTTGCCCGTAGAACAGCGCAAAGCCCAGCGGAATGAACAGGATGCACAGGACCAGCCGCAGGAACTGCAGCATGATCAGCATCGGCATCGCCGCGCCTGCCTTTTCGCCCATTTCCAGTGCCTCGATGAAGCCGCCGGGCATGGCAGAGAAGAACGCGGTGCGCGGGTCGACCCGGTCCGACATCCGGTAGAGCGCGTAGGAAAGCGCATGCGCGGCCGGCACGAACAGCACCAGCGCCATCAGGCTGGGCCACCATCGTGCGGCATGGTCCAGGAAGTCCGGCGGGAAGTAGGCGCCGATCGCCACGCCGATCACCGGCACCAGCACGAAGCGCCATTTCTGCGGTACGGCGACGGGATGGCCGAAGGGGCGCAGCCCGAAACCGGCGGCCAGCGCCGTGGTCAGCAGCGCGCCGAAGAGCATGCCGAGCGGCATGCCGGCGGCCAGCGCCAGGATCCCCCCGGCGCCACCCAGCGCGAAGGTCAGCGCGATGCCGGCGGGGTGCAGGCCGGCGGTCAGGTGCGACAGGGCGGGCATGGTGTCGGCGCGGGGTTGGGCAGGGGGGCGCACACTGGAGGCAGCGGCGGGAAGGGGGGCGCTGCCCCCCTCGCCCGTGCCGGGCTCACCCCCCGGCGTATTTGCGGCAAGATGAGGGGTGAGGGGCTGGGAGAGGGGGCAGGAAAGGGGGAAGTCACATCTGCCCGCCCGCGATTTCGATGCATTGGCCGTTGATGCTTTCCGATCCCGGCAGGCAGAGCCACATGGCCGCCGCCGCCACCTCGTCCGGGTGGATCAGGCGGCGGTGGCGGTTGGTCTTGACCATGATCTCGCGCGCCTGGTCCTGGCTGATGCCGGCGCGGGCGGCGATGCTTTCGGTATTGCGGGTGACGATTTCGGTATCGACATAGCCCGGGCAGAGCGCGTTGAAGGTCAGGCCGGAGCCGAGGAAGTCTTCCGACAGGCCGCGCATCAGCCCGATCATGCCGTGTTTCGAGGCCGAGTAGGCCGGCGCCCCGCGCAGCCCCTTCAGCCCGGCGATGGAGGAGACGAAGATCACCCGCCCCCAGCCTTCGGCCTGCATGCCCGGCAGGCAGGCCTGCACGGTCAGCATCGCGCCGTCGAGGTTGATTGCCATCATCCGCCGCCAGAAGGCGAGGTCCATCTTGTGCAGTGCCTTGCCCTCGGCGATGCCGGCGTTGGGGATGCAAAGAGTGACCGGACCGCGCGCCGCGATTGCGGTTTCGACACCCTGGCGCAGGCTGTTCTCATCCGCCACATCCATGGCCAGCGCGTGCAGGCCGGTGGCGGTGGCGGCGGCTTCTTCCAGCACCTCATGCCGCCGGCCGGTGATGGTGACCTGTGCGCCGGCGCCGGCCAGGGCGCGGGCGATGGCAAGGCCGATCCCGGTGCCGCCGCCGGTGATCAGGGCATGGCGCCCGGCGAGAGTTTCATCCTGCATTCATCATCCTCCATCCGCTTGCGGGGCAGAGCCTAGCCGCCCGCGGCGGGCTTGCCCAGACGGGCCGGTTGGTGACGTTGCGCGCCTTGGCGGCTGCGGGAGGGTCAACGCAAGGGCGGCCTATCGCCGGTGATCGGCAGGGGTTGCAGCCGGGCGAGGCTGCGCCACAGCCATTCCCAGGGGCCGACCAGGAAGCGGCGGAACCACAGATGCGCGAAGCCGAGCAGGGCCAGATAGATCACGGCGGCCACGCCGATGGCGGCCATCGTGCCCACCTGGCCGATCAGCCCGAAGCCCCAGCCGTAGAAAAACAGTTGCC
>SKNG01000185.1 GCA_007120685.1 Paracoccaceae bacterium
CCAGGAACCGCTTTTCGCGCCGCTGCTGCCGCTGGCGGTGATCCTTGCCGCCGCCGCCTTCACCGCGGCGCTGACCCCGTCGCTGATCCCGCGCACGGGCGCCCTGCAAGGGGCGCTGGCCGGGACCGCTTTTGTCGTCGTCTATGCCATCGGCGTGATCCTGGCCGCGCTCTGGCGCTGGCTGGGCCTGCCGCTGTGGCGCCCGGCGCCGCTGGTCTGGGCGGCTCATGCCGTGGCGCTGGTCATCATCGCCTACGGGCTGGCGCGCGTCACCGACTGGCAGAACGCCGTGCATGCCAGCGCCGGCATGGACCCGGTGGAAACCGCGCGGCCCTTCATCATTGTCGCCGTCGCGCTGGCCGTCGTGCTGCCGCTGATTGCGCTGGGCCGGCTGGTGCGGCTGCTGGTGCTGGCCAAGGCCAACCGGATGGCACGGATCCTGCCGCCGCGGCTGGCGCTGGCGGCGGCGCTGGCCACCACGGCGGCGCTGTTCTGGATGGTGGGCAACGGGGTGCTGGGTGGCGCGGTGCTGCGCGCGCTGGACAGCGGGGCGCGCCAGGTCGATGCGCTGATCCTGGCCGATCAGCCGCCCCCCGCGGCAACCGAACGCTCGGGCAGCGCCGAATCGCTCCTGGACTGGGACGAGCTGGGCGCGGCCGGGCGCCGCTTCGTCAGCAGCTTCCCCGATGCCGATCAGATCGCCGCCTTGGCGCCGCCGGCGCCGGACGGCCAGCCGGTGCGGGACGCGGCGCGGGTCTATGTCGGCCTCAATTCGGCCGAAACCCCGGAAGAGGCCGCCGCGTTGGCGCTGGCCGAACTGATCCGGGTCGATGCCTTTTCCCGCGCCATCCTGGTCATCGCCACGCCCACCGGCACCGGTTTCGTGCATCCCGCCAGCCTGTCGACGCTGGAATACCTGTGGCGCGGTGACGTGGCCAGCGTAGCGGTGCAATATTCCTACCTGCCCAGCTGGCTTACCCTGCTGGTCGATCCCGATTACGGCGCCGAAACCGCGCGGGCGGTGTTCCGCAACATCCACGAGCACTGGCGGCGCCTGCCCGCCGACAGCCGGCCGCGGCTCTATCTGAACGGCCTCAGCCTGGGATCATTGAATTCCGAGCTTTCGGTCGATCTGTGGGATCTGCTGCACGCGCCCCATGACGGCGCCTTCTGGGTGGGGCCGACCTTCGCCAACCCGCTGTGGCAGGATTTCACCGCCCGGCGCAACCCCGGCACCCCGGCCTGGCGGCCGCAGGTGGGCAGCGGCCGGCTGGTGCGCTTTGCCACCCAGCAAGGCATCCCCGATCACGGCGACACCCCCTGGGGGCCGGTGCGGCTGCTCTATCTGCAATACCCCTCGGACGCGATCACCTTCTTTTCACCGCAAAGCCTGTGGCGCCGGCCCGCCTGGCTGCGGCCGCGTGCGCCCGATGTCTCGCCCGCGTTCCGCTGGGTGCCGGTGGTCAGCTTCCTGCAGCTTTTCGCCGATCTGGTGGCCGCCTTCGGCACGCCGGTGGGCGTCGGCCATGCCTATGCCGCGCGCGACTGGCTGGCCGGCTGGCATGCGCTGACCGAGCCACCCGGCTGGACGGAAGACGATCTGCAGCAGCTGCGCGACTGGTATGTCTCCATCGGCCGTTGACAGGCCCCCCTGCCCGGCCCGTCAGCCGCTGACGGCCTTGCGCACCATGTCAACATAAATGTCCTCGACCCGGTCGCGGCTCAGCCGCCCGCCCTCTCGAAACCAGGTATTGACCCCGGTCAGCATCGCGATCAGGGCCATGGCGGCAAGCTTGGTGTCGGGCAGCGCCATGCTGCCCTCGGCCTGGCCGGCGCGCAGGATCGCTTCCAGCTCGTCCTCATATCGCCGGCGCAAGCCTTCGATCACGGCGAAATGCGCCGGCGCCAGATTGCGCAACTCCATGTAGGAGACGAAGACCGCATCGGCGCGTTCGCGGTGAAAGCGGATGTGGAAGCGGGCGAAATGCTCCAGCCGGGCGCTGGCGGGGGCATCGGGCGGGCGGCTTTCGGCCCAGGCGGCCAGCAGTTCCTCCATATGGCTGCGCATCAGGTCGAAGAGCAGGCCCTGCTTGTCGTCGATATACTGATAGAGCGCACCGGCCTGCACGCCGACCTCGGCCGCGATCTGGCGCATCGAGACGGCGGCGAAGCCATGGCGGGCAAACAGCCGCAGCGCCGCCGCGCGCAGGCGCGGCCCGGTGATTTCGGCGCGGGAACCGGGTTTGCGGGCCATGGCGGCATGGTGTTCTGAACGCGCGTTCAATTCAACCCCGATCGGACTGTCCCGCCGCAGGCCATGGGTGGAGCCTTGGGCCCGGGGGGCGCTGCCCCCTCGCCGCTGGCGCGGCTCTCCCCCTGGGATATTTTCAGAGCAAAGAAGGGGCAGCGCGCGGCTCCTTGCCGATCCGGGCGGCATTGATCCATGTCAATGCGAGGGGCGGCGCTTCGCGTCAGCCTTGGGAAAAGGCAGCATTGCCTGTAGCCGCGCCACCGATCTGCGCGCGGGGGGTTCCTGCCAGGGCAAACAACCGGAGGACGGGATGACCGAGCGGCAGGCTCATGTGATCGAATTCGACGCCCTGGGGCGCGATGACGTGGCGCGGGTGGGGGGCAAGAATGCCTCGCTGGGCGAGATGGTGCGGCATCTGGGCGAGAAGGGCGTAGCGGTGCCGCCGGGATTTGCCACCAGCGCCGATGTCTATTGGGCCTTTGTGGACGCGAACGGGCTGCGCGAGGTCATCGCCGAGGCGCTCGAGGCCATGCATGCCGGCAAGGTGAGCCTGGCCGAGACCGGCGCGAAGCTGCGCGCGGCCTTCATCGCCGGGGACTGGCCGCCGGACCTGGCCGCGGCGATCCGCGCCGCCTATGGCGCGCTCGGCGCGGCGGCGGGGCGCGAAGGCGTGGATGTGGCGGTGCGCTCCTCGGCCACGGCCGAGGATCTGCCCGATGCCAGCTTTGCCGGCCAGCAGGAGAGTTACCTGAACATCCGCGGCGAGGTGGCGCTCTTGGATGCCTGCCGGCGCTGCTATGCCTCGCTCTTCACCGACCGGGCGATCAGCTATCGCGAGGCCAAGGGCTTCGACCATCTGAAAGTGGCGCTGTCGGTGGGCGTGCAACTGATGGTGCGGTCCGACCGGGGCGGCGCCGGGGTGATGTTCACGCTGGATACCGAGACCGGTTTCGACAAGGTGGTGGTGATCGACGCCGCCTTCGGCCTGG
>SKNG01000408.1 GCA_007120685.1 Paracoccaceae bacterium
CGCGGGGTGCGGCTGACCGGTTTCGGCGAGGCGGCGGCGGGCCATGTGCGCGCCGTGCTGCGCGAGGTCGAGGCGCTGGGCGATCTGGCCCGCGCCGCGCGCGAGGGGCTGGTGGGGCCGCTGCGGCTGGGGGTGATTCCCACCATCGCGCCCTATCTGCTGCCGCGCCTGGTCGGCCGGCTGCAGCGCGATCACGCCGGGCTGGACATTCAGGTGCGCGAGACGCTGACCGGGCGGTTGATCGATGAGTTGAACTACGGGCGGCTGGACACGGCCATCGTGGCGCTACCGGTGTCGGAGCCGACGCTGCATGAGGAGCCGCTGTTTTCCGAAAACTTCGTGCTGGTGCGCCCGCTGGCCGAGGCCGGGTTCGCCGTGCCCGACCGCGCGGCGCTGCGCGCGATGCGGCTGCTGCTGCTGGAGGAGGGGCATTGCTTCCGCGATCAGGCGCTGTCGTTCTGTGATTTCGGCGCGGCGCGGCCGCGGGAGTTGCTGGACGGCAGTTCGCTGTCGACGCTGGTGCAGATGGTTGGCGCGGGAATCGGGGTGACGTTGATACCGGAAATGGCGGTACCGGTGGAAACCCGCTCGGCGGCCGTGTCGGTGGTGCGTCTGCGGGAGCCACAGCCGGGGCGGCGGATCGGCATGGTCTGGCGCAAGGCAAGCCCGCTGGGCCGGCAGCTGGGGCAACTGGCCGAAGTGGTGCGTGCGGTGGGCGAGTCCGCGGAGGGCGGCGGGCGTTGGGGCGGAGAAGACGGGCCTTCGAAGGCCCGTTGAACGCGCGTTCGAACGCGCGTTATTCCGCGTTCCGCGCCATGGCGCCGCGCCGCAGGTTCAGGGCAGGATGGTGATCGGCGTGCCGTCCTGCACCATGGCGTAGATCAACTCGATCTCGCGGTCGGTGACGGCGATGCAGCCCTCTGTCCAGTCGCCGCGCGCCCGGCGGAAATCGCGCCCGCGGCCATGGATGAAGATGTCGCCGCCCGGGTTCACGCCGGCCTCGTTGGCGTTTTCGCGGTCACGGTCGTCGGGGTAGTTGATGCCCAGCGAAAGGTGGAATTGCGAGCGGGGGTTGCGGCGGTCGATGTAATAGTTCCCCTCGGGGGTGCGGCCGTCGCCGCGCTGGCGCTTGTGGCCAACGGGGTTGCGGCCAAGCTGCACGTTGAAGACCTGCAGCGCGTCATCGTGATGCCAGAGCGTCATGCGGCGCTGGGCCTTTTCCACGGTGATCCGGGTGACCTCGGGCCCGTCATAGGTCAGGAAACGCGGCCCGCTTGCGCAGCCGGCAAGAAAGACCGCCACCGCGATCAGGAGAAAGGCACGAAACATGGCGCTGGCCTGCGTGTGTGTTGTTGTTCTGCTCTGCTTGTCGGTCGGCTGCTGCCAGGTCTTTTCCGCCCGGTCCATGCCGCTTGACACTGTCGCCTGTTCCGCGCGCGAAATCAAGCAATTCCGGCATCGGGGGTGGCGGCTTGGGGGGCATCGAGCCCCCCGCGCCGCCCGGGGGCACGGCCCCCGCGGGCCTGCGGCCCTTCCCTGTGAGTATTTTCGGCAAGATGAAGGGCAGATGGGTGCGGGGATTTTGCGCGTCTCGCGATGCGGGTGGCGAAATCAGGGCAGGCGGGGCGGGTTTCTGTCCGTTTTTCGTTGCGAAACCCGGCGCAAGATGGGAAACAGCGCCCGCCGCGCGGCATCGGGTGTTGCGGCCCCGGGCCGCGCGGCAGGCGTGTTGGAGCCTGCACGGCGGGCGTGGCATGAACAGGATCGAGGAGCCGGAACGAGCAGATGGCAGAGCCTTCGGACCCGAACGCGCCCTGGGTGAACCCGGCGGGCATGATCACCGTGGCGATCACCGCCGCGCTTTTCATCTTCTTCGCGCGCTATCTGCCCGTGGTACCGGTGGAAGGGGCGGTGCCCTTTGTCTGGGACTGGATCCCCAGCCTGGACATCCGGATGTCCTTCTGGCTGGACGGGTTGAGCCTGATGTTTGCGTTGCTGATCACCGGGATCGGCACGCTGGTGATGCTGTATGCCGCGCGCTACCTGGCCGGGCACAAGCATTACAACCGGTTTGCGCTCTATCTGTTCAGCTTCATGCTGTCGATGCTGGGGCTGGTGCTGGCCGACAACCTGATCACGCTTTTCGTGTTTTGGGAGTTGACGACCTTCACCTCCTACCTGCTGATCGGCTTCCTGCACACCGACCCGAAATCCCGCCGCAACGCGCTGCAGGCGCTTCTGCTGACCGCCGCCGGCGGGCTGGCGCTGCTGGCCGGCTTCATCCTGATCGGCGTCACGCAGGGCACGTTCGAACTTTCGGAACTCAACGCCGCCGGCACGATGGCCGAGCATCCGGCCTATCTGGGCATCCTGATCCTGGTGCTGATCGGTGCGTTTACCAAGTCCGCGCAGGTGCCGTTCCATTTCTGGCTGCCAAACGCGATGGCCGCGCCGACGCCGGTTTCGGCCTATCTGCATTCGGCCACGATGGTGAAGGGGGGCGTCTATCTGCTGGCGCGGATGCATCCCAGCCTTTCGGGCAGCGATGTCTGGGTCTGGGCGCTGACGGTTTTCGGCGCCGTCACGGCCGTCTTCGCCTCGCTGATGGCGCTGCGGCAGACCGACCTGAAGCAGACGCTGGCCTATACCACACTGATGGCGCTGGGCACGCTGACCATGTTCCTTGCCGGGTCGACGGGCTATGCGATCACTGCGGCGATGACCTTCCTGCTGGTTCATTCGCTTTACAAGGCCGGGCTGTTTCTGGTCATCGGCATCGTCGACCACGAGACCGGCACGCGGGACGCAAATATCCTCGGCGGGCTGGCGAAGGCGATGCCGATCACCGCCGCCGCGGCGGCGCTTTCGGGCCTGGCCATGGCCGGTATCCCCCCCTTTCTGGGTTTCATCGCCAAGGAAGTCGCCTATGCCGGCGCGCTGGAGATGGCGCTGACTGTCTTTGTGGTGATCATGGCGCTGGCGGCCTTTGCGCTGATGTTCGCGGTGGCGCTGATCGTCGCCTGGAAGCCCTTCTTCGGGCCGCAGGGCGAGTTGCCGCGCAGCCCGCATGAGGGGCCCTGGGCGATGGTGCTGGGGCCAGCGAGCCTGGCCGTGCTGGGGCTGCTTTTCGGCCTGATGCCCGGCGTGGCGGCCTATTACCTGATCGAGCCCGCCGTGGCCGCGGTGATGGGTGCGCCCGATACCGGCGGGCGGGTGAAACTGTGGGCCGGGTTCAACC
>SKNG01000297.1 GCA_007120685.1 Paracoccaceae bacterium
CCACCGCCGCCGACAGGCCCAGCGCGGCCGCGATGGGCACGCGCAGGGCCAGCAGGATGATGGTGGCGGCCAGCGCCAGCATGCCGACGGTAAGCGGTTCCATCCCTCAGTCCTCGCCGTGGCGGTAGACCGGGCCGGCGATCTCGCGCCCGGTGACGAAGGTGGTCAGCCCCTGCGCCACGCTGATGCACAGCCGCAGTATGAAGATGGCGATGCCGAGGCCGAAGACGATCTTCATCGGCCAGGCCGGGATCTGGAAGACGCCATCGTGAAAGGTGCCGCGCGCGATGTCCTGCGGCACGCGCAGCACGATCATCCAGGCGATACCGCCAAAGAACACGCCCATGCAAAGCGCGCCAAAGGCCCGCAACAGACCCAACACGCGCTTGCCCATCCAGTCGGTGGTGATGGTGACACTGATATGGCCCCGGTAGCGTTCGATATAGGCCAGCGGCAGGGCGATCACGGGTACCATCAGCAGACCGACCATCAGCAGATCGTCCGGGATGGGGCGCAGGAACAGCTGCCGCCCCAGCACCGAGGCGGTGATGATCCCGCCCATCAGCAAGAGCGCCAGACAGGCCAGCGCAACGGCCAGATTTTCGATCCATTGCAGGGCGCGGTCCAGCAGGGCGGCGAAACGGGTCATCGGGGCCTGTGAGCGCTTGTGTGGGGCGGAAAGAACGGCGCCCGCCCGTCACGGGCGGGCGCCGGGGTCAAGCGGGGTGGTCGGTCTCAGCGGTCCCAGGGGTAGCCGTCGGATTCCACAATCGCCAGATGCTGATCGACCAGTTCGCGGAACCGGCCCTGGATGGCACCCGCATCCAGCCCCTTTTCGGTGGCGCGCTCGGCCCAGCGGGCGCCATGCGCCTCGGCCACCTCGATCAGTGCGGCACGGGCATCGGCGTCGGGCTCGACCATCTCCACCACATTACCGTCGATCCCGGCGGCCAGACGGTCACGCGTATCGGTGCGCGAGGCGTGCATCAGCATCGCCATATGCTCGGTGAAATCGCGGCCCAGTTCGCCGATCAGGGCGCGGTTATCCTCGCTCATGCTCATGTAGACATCGCGGTTCATGAAGATGCCGAAGCCCAGCGTCTGGCCCATGTCCAGCATGGTCATGTAATTGGCGACCTCGTATTGCGAATAGCCCTCGACGACATAGTAATAGGTGGTCGAGCCATCCACGACGCCGCTGGACAGCGCCTCATACACCCCCGGCTGGGCGACCGAGACGGTGGCGGCGCCGAAGGCCTCCATCGCCGGCACGAAGGGGCCGGTGGCGCGGATCGTCATGCCCTGCAGGTCATCGGTGGTGCGCACCGCGCGGTCGCGGGTCAAAAGCTGGGTGGGGCCGGTGGTGTAGTTGCCGAAATAGACGACGTTGAAATCCTCGGCCTCGGCCAGCGCATCGGGATGCGTGGTCATCAGCTCGTAAGTGGCCATCATGCCCGCCCACTCGTCCGGAAACTGCAGCGTGTCCACGGTCTCGTAGACCACCAGTTGCCCCGGCGCATAGACCGGCACCACCGACCCCATGTCGGCCACGCCATCGGAAATCGCCTGCGCCGTGGCCGCCGCGCCGACCAGCGCGCCGCCCCAGATGATGTCAAGCTGCATCGCCCCGTCCGAGCGTTCGCTCATCTGTTCGGCCAACCAGTTCAGCCCCTCGGCGCGCACGCCCCGGTTGGGGCCGAATTCGGCAAAGCGCAGGGTCATGGTCTGCGCCTCGGCCCGATCCGGCGCTGCCATAACCAAGGCACCGCCAAGCGCCAGCGCGGCGGCCGCCGCGCCCATTGTCACGTGTTTCATATCGCAATCCTCCCTTGGCCCCTCTCCCATCCGGGGCTCTCGCGTATTTCTTCCAGAAGGGGGCTGGTCAAGTCAACAAACAAATCATATTTCACCACATGAAATCATTGCTACGGCCTTGGGCTGTGGCGGAGCTGGAGTGTCTGTCATGGCGAATGGTGCGACCGATCGCTTGCCGCGTGGCGGTTCCGGTGAGACGCTGCCCAGGGTCAGGGCGGTCAGCCGGGCGATTGCCATACTGCGTACCTTCACGCCGGAACAGCCGTATCTGGCGCTGGGCGAGGTGGCGGGGCGGGCGGGGCTGGACGCCGGCACCACACGGCGCCTGCTGGTGACGCTGCGCGACGAGGGGTTGATCGCGCAGGACTCGCGCACCGGGCGTTACGCGCTGACCATGGCGATGCTGCGTCTGGCGCGCGCCGTGCCCGAGGGGCGGTCGCTGCGCGACCTGGCGGGCGATCTGCTGCCGGGCCTGGCCGATACGCTGGGGCTGACGGTGTTCCTGTCGGTGGTGCAGGGCGACGAGGCGCTGTGCCTGGCGCGCCACCATGGCGCGGCGCCGGTGCAGGTGCGCTGGTGGGCGGTGGGCGGCACCTTGCCGCTGAACTGCGGCGCGGCGCCCCGGCTGCTGCTGGCCCATCTGGACCCGGCGCGGCAGGCGGCCGTCCTGTCCGCCGCGCTGCCGGCGTTGACCGGGAACAGCCTGACCGACCCAGGCGCGCTGCAGGACGATATCGCGGCGATCCGCGTGCGCGGCTGGTCCTTCGCGCGCGACGATGTCGCCGACGGGCTGTCCGCTCTGGCCGCACCGGTGCGCGATGGCGAAGGGCGGGTGGTGGCCGCGATGTCTGTCGCCGGGCTGACCGCCACGCTGACCCGGCCCGGCAGCGACGCCCCACGCCCCGAGGCACTGGCCGCGCTGCTGGATTGCTGCGCCGAACTCAGCGAACGGATCGCCACTACTGGTTTCACAATGTGAAACAAAGATTGCCAGTTGACAGAACCTTGCCCCTGCGCTTAGCGTCCGGGGCTGCGAGGAGGCGGCTTGCCGAGGGGGAGAGATGGGGCTGACGATTGCCGAGAAGATACTGGCACGGGCTTCGGGCGCCGACCGGGTGCGGGCCGGCGACGAGGTCAAGGCGCGGCCGGATTTCGTGATCGCCTATGACTTTCCGGGCTACACGGATGTCATCTTCCGCCAGATGAAGGAGGAGTTCGGCATCGACAGGGTGGTCGATCCGGACCGCTTTGCGCTTTTCATCGATCATATGGTGCCCGCCGTGACCCCGGCCGAGGAAGAGTTGCACCAGGTCACCCGCGACTGGGGCGCCGAACAGGGCGTGCCGGTCTACGAGCGGCAAGGCATCGGCCATCAGGTGGCGGCCGAACTGGGCTATGCCACGCCCGGCGCCTTCGTGGTGC
>SKNG01000031.1 GCA_007120685.1 Paracoccaceae bacterium
ACCCTCTTGCCCGCGCGGTCGCCGTGGACCGGGCGCTGGCGATGACCCCGCTGGCGCCCGCCGGCCCCCTGCGGCTGCTGCGCACGGGCGAGGCGGCGCTGGCCGCGCGGATCGAGGCGCTGACCGGCAGCCCCGTACCCTTTGCGGCGCTGCTGGAAGGTGATCCGCTGATGCCGCTGGATTTTTCGCGCGCGCCGCAGCTGGATGCGATCTTCCTGTCCTATTTCTACATGAACGCCGATTTCGCCGGCGCGCTGATGGCGCGGATGTTGGCCTTTCACGCCGCGCGTGGCACCGAGGTGCGCATCCTGCTGTCCGAGACGGTCATCGGCCCGCCCGAGCGCGCGCTGTTCGAGGGGCTGGCGACGCGCTTTCCCAACATCCAGATCCAGCACTACCGCTATCACCCCCGGCCCGGTGACGGGTTGGAAGACCATGTTGCGCGGGTTCACCGGTCGAACCACGCCAAGACCTTTCTGGCGCTCGCGCGCGATCCCGCCCGCTCGGTCGCGGTGATCGGCGGCCGGAACTGGCACGAATCCTACCTGTTCTCCGAACCCCGCGACCTGAGCGCCTTTCCGGCGTTGCGCCAGTATCAGCCCGGCCGGCACCGTTCGATGGTCGATTTCCTGCCCTTCCAGGATGTGGAACTGGCGCTGTCCGATCCCGCCACGATCGCGGCCATCGCCCGGCAGTTCCTGGGGCTGTGGCATCGTGATCTGACGCTGGCCCGCCAACCGGCGGTGCCGGGGGCTGCGGCAGACGGCCCGCTGGCGCGTCACTTCCTGTCGATGCCCCATGCCGACGGCCGCGCGCAGGAGGCGCTGCTGGTCGATCTGATCGACGCCGCGCAGGCCCGGATCGATATCGCCTCGCCCTTCATCAACCCAACCGAGGCGATCCTGGCGGCGCTGGAGCGGGCGCTGGCGCGTGGCGTGGCGGTGCGGCTGGTGACGACGATGCAGATGCCGGGGCTGGACGGGCTGTTCATCACCGGCCTCGCCCATGACTTCGCGCGCGACTGGGCCGAGCGGATCGAGATGATCGATTTCGGCCGCGACCCCTATGCGCTGCATGCCAAGCTCTATGTCTTCGACGAAAGGCTGGCGATGGTCGGATCGGTGAACCTGAACCGGCGCAGCTTCTACCATGACATCGAGAACGGCATGCTGGTGCTGGATCGCGGTTTCGCCCGACAGGTCAGCGGCGTGATCGACGACTTCGCCCGGCGCGGCACCCGCCTGCGCAGCGATGCCACGGCGCCAAGACGGGCCAGCCTGCTGATGCAGTTGCGCTGGCTGCGCCGGGCCTTCTGAAGCCGTCTTACCGGAAGGGCAACCAGCGCCGCCCCGGCCCGGTTCAGCCGCAAGCCGCCGTTCGCGCCGGCGTTATCCGCCTGCCGCCTTTTTCGCGCCCCGGGACGTGCCGGCGGGTTTCTTCGCGGCCTTGGACGTCGTTTTCGCCCCGTCCGGCTTTTTTGCCGCCGCCTTCTTCGTCGTCCCGGTCTTCGCCTTGGCGCCCTTGCGCCCCTTCGGCGCCTTGGCGGCGATCAGCTCCAGCGCCTGGTCCAGCGTCACCTCCTCGGGCTCGGTGCCCTTGGGGATGGTGGCATTGACCTTGCCCCATTTCACATAAGGCCCATACCGCCCGGCCATCACCGCCACCGGCCCGCCGTCCGGGTGTTCGCCCAGTTCGCGCAGGGGTGCCGCCGCCGCCCCCCGCCCGCCGCGCGCGGCCTTCTGCGCCAGCACCTCGACCGCGCGGTTCATGCCGATGGTGAAGACCTCCTCCACCTCGGGCAGGTTGGCATAGATGCGACCGTGCTTCACATAGGGCCCGTAGCGCCCGATCCCGGCCTCGACCGGCTCGCCGTCATCGGGGTGGGGGCCGACGGGGCGCGGCAGGGACAGCAGCATCAGCGCGCGCTCCAGGTCCATCGCGTCGGTCTCCCAGCCCTTCGGCAGGCTGGCGCGCGGGGGTTTGGGCTGTTCTTCCGTCGCCTCGCCGCGCTGCACATAGGGGCCGAAGCGGCCCGTGCGCAGGGTGATCGGCTCGCCGTCGTCATGGCCCAGCAGCCGCCCGTCGCCGGCCAGATCCGCCTCGGCCTCATCCGTCACGCCAAGGGGGCGGGTGTAGCGGCAATCGGGGTAGTTGTTGCAGCCGATGAACGCCCCGCCCGAACGCGCGGTCTTCAGGTTCAGCCGCCCCACGCCGCATTTCGGGCAGACGCGCGCGTCGCTGCCATCCTCGCGCGGCGGGTAGAGATGGGGCGCCAGCACTTCGTCGATCTTTTCCAGCACCTCGGTGATGCGCAGATCGGCGGTCTCGGCAATCGCGGCCGAGAAATCGTCCCAGAACCGCGCCAGCACTTCCTTGTAATCGCGCGAGCCGGCCGAGACATCGTCAAGCTGCTCTTCCAGATCGGCGGTGAAGTCGTATTCCAGATAGCGGCGGAAATAGTTGGTCAGGAAGATCGTCACCAGCCGCCCCTTGTCCTCGGGGATCAGGCGGTTCTTGTCCTTGCGCACATAGCCGCGTTCCTGGATCGTCGAGACGATGGAGGCATAGGTCGAGGGCCGGCCAATGCCCAGTTCCTCCATCTTCTTGACCAGCGTTGCCTCGGTATAGCGCGGCGGCGGCTGGGTGAAATGCTGCTCGGGCGTCACCGCGCCCTTTTTCAGCGCGTCGCCCTCGGCCATCTGCGGCAGGCGCGCGCCATCCTCGTCGCCCTCTTCATCCCGGCCTTCCTCATAGACCTTCAGAAAGCCGTCGAACAGCACCACCTGACCCGTGGCGCGCAGCCCCACCTGGCCGTCGCGGCTGCCGATATCGACGGTGGTGCGCTCCAGCCGGGCGGCCTCCATCTGGCAGGCGATGGTGCGCTTCCAGATCAGGTCATAAAGCCGGCGCTGGTCGGTATCGGTCAGGCGCAGCCTGTCCGGCGCGGCCGCCATGTCGGTGGGGCGGATGCATTCATGCGCTTCCTGCGCGTTCTTGGCCTTGTTCTTGTACATGCGCGGGGATTTCGGCACATATTCCGCCCCATACCGGGCCTTGATCGCATCGCGCGCCGCCATCACCGCCTCGGGCGCCATGTCGATGCCGTCGGTTCGCATGTAGGTGATATGCCCGGCCTCATAGAGGCGCTGCGCCGCCGACATGCATTGCTTGGCGCCCATGCCGAACTTGCGGCTGGCTTCCTGCTGCAGGGTCGAGGTCATGAAGGGCG
>SKNG01000227.1 GCA_007120685.1 Paracoccaceae bacterium
CGCTGGCATCGTCCGACAGCCGCGCGCCGGAATGGCGGTCGATGCGGATGAAGCGCCCGCCCGGCGGCACGGCAAAACGCGCACCGCCGAATTCGCGCACCGCCTCGCGCATGAACTCCTGGAACACCGGCGCGCACATCCCGCCGCCCGAGGCGCCGCGGCCCAGCGGGCGCGGCCGGTCGAAACCGATGTAACAACCGGCCACGATGTTCGAGGTATAGCCCACGAACCAGACGTCGCGCGCCTCGTTGGTGGTGCCGGTCTTGCCGGCCACCGGCACGCTGAGTTGCGCATTGCGCCCCGTGCCGCGCACCACCGCGCCCTCCATCATCGAGGTCAACTGATAGGCGGTGACGGCATCCATGACCCGCTGGCGCTGGCTGACAATCCAGGGCGCCTGCCCGGCGGGCAGGTCCGGTTCGGCGCATTCGACGCATTGGCGCTGGTCATGGCGATAGATCGTGCGTCCCCAGCGGTCCTGCACCCGGTCAACCAGTGTCGGCTCCACCCGCTCGCCACCATTGGCGAACATCGCGAAGGCTGCAACCATGCGGAACAGTGTGGTTTCCTGGCTGCCAAGCGAATTGGCCAGGAACGGCATCATACGGTCATAGACCCCGAAGCGGTCGGCATAGCCCGCCACCACGTCCATGCCGATTTCCTGAGCCAGCCGCACGGTCATCAGGTTGCGCGACATTTCGACCCCGGTGCGCACCGGGGTCGGCCCGTAAAAGCGGTTCGACGCATTGGTCGGTCGCCAGATTTCGCCGCCCGCGCCTTCCACCTCGATCGGCGCGTCGATCACCACCGTGGCCGGGGTGAAGCCGGAATCCAGCGCGGCGGCATAGACGAAGGGCTTGAAGGCCGAACCGGGCTGGCGCATTGCCTGGGTGGCGCGGTTGAACACCGAATGCTGATAACTGAACCCGCCCTGCATGGCGATCACCCGGCCGGTGTTCACGTCCATCGCCATGAAGCCGCCCTGCACCTCGGGCACCTGACGCAGGGACCAGCGGACAAACGCCCCGTCGCTGTCGCGCGTCACGGCGCGCACATGCACCACGTCGCCCACGTCCAGATTGTCAGCGAGCGAGCCGCGCGCCCAGTCGATGTCCGACCGCTCTACCGTGCCGGTCTCGTCCACGCCCTCGATGCCCAGCCGCGCCTGCCCGGCGCTGACCTCCAGCACCACGGCCGGGTGCCAGCGGTTGCCCAGCGTGATGTCGCGCGCCACGTTGACCCGCGCCAGCGCCGCGCGCCAGGCGTCCTCACTGACCAGCGCCTCGGCCGGCAGGGTTTCGCCAGTACCGCGCCAGCGGCCGCGCTGGCGGTCATAGCGTTCCAGCGCGCGCTGCAGCGCGTGGGCGGCGACGGTCTGCAATTCCGGATGGACCGTCGCGCGGATCGACAAGCCGCCGGTGAAGAACTCCGCCTCACCAAAGGTCGAGGACAACTGACGCCGGATCTCGTCGGTGAAATAGTCGCGCGGCGGCAGGCTTTGCCGGAAAGCCGGGACATCGCCCGACTGCACGGTTTCCAGCGGCTGGGCGCGCGCCGTCTCTGCCTCCTCGCGGGTTATGTAGCCGTTCTCCACCATCTGGCCCAGCACCCAGTTGCGCCGCGCCGTCGCCCGCTGGCGCGCGCGCACCGGATGCAGGTCCGAGGGCGCCACCGGCAGGGCGGCCAGATACGCCATCTGGTGCAGCTCCAGTTCGTCCAGCGTGGCGTTGAAATAGGATTGCGCGGCCGCGGCCACCCCGTAGGAATTCTGACCGAGGAAGATCTCGTTGAGATAGAGTTCAAGGATCTGGTCCTTGGACAGCACCTGTTCCACGCGCCAGGCCAGGATGATCTCGCGGATCTTGCGTTCGCCGGTGCGGTCGCCCGACAGCAGGAAGTTCTTCATCACCTGCTGCGTGATGGTCGATGCGCCGCGCAGGGTCTCGCCCCGGGTGACAACGGCATCGCGCAACGCCGCGCCCATCGCCATCGGGTCGAAGCCCTGATGGTCGTAGAAATTGCGGTCCTCGGCCGAGATGAAGGCGGCGCGCAGCAGTTCGGGGATCTCGTCAACGGGGGCGAAGAGCCGGCGCTCCTGGGCGAACTCGTCGATCAGACGCCCCTCGCCGGAATAGATGCGGCTGATCGTGGGCGGGCTGTAATTGGCCAGCTGATCGTAGCCAGGCAGATCGCGGGCATACATCCAGATCACGCCGCCAACGGTGACGGCGGCGAAGATCACGCCCATGACGAGGAAGCTGAACAGGCCGCCCAGAAGCGACAGGAAGGCACGTATCAAGCAGGCTACTCCGTTTGGTTGCACGATCTTTACGCCATCGCCGCGCCCGGGTCAAAACGCCTGCACCACCAGACTGGGCGAATAGCCGCGCATTTGGCCCGCCTCTCTGGCCTGTGATGGGCGCGGAGCGCAGACGCGTCAGCGACGGCGCAGGCTGGCCTGGCCAATCTCGGATGCCATCCATCCCTGCAGCGAATCGGCCAGCGCCAGCGCCATCTGCCCGCGCCAGTCGGCATCCTGCAGCCGTTCCAGGTCTCGCGGGCTGGACATGAAACCCACCTCCAGCAGGGCCGAGGGGATGTCCGCCGCGCGCAGTACGGTGAAATCGGCCTGTTGCCAGGGCCGGCGGTGCATGCGCAGCCCGGCGCCGGATATGCCATCGACCAGCGCGCGCGCCAGCCGGTCGGTGCGCGGCTGCGTCTCGGTGCGGGCGATGGCCATCAGCACCTGGGCCATGGCGTCGTCATGCTGGCGCAGATCGACGCCGCCGCCCAGCAGATCGGCGCGGTCGTGGCGTTCAGCCAGCCGGGCCGAGGCCGCGTTGCTGGCTTCCTCGGCCAGGGTGTAGACGGTGGCCCCATGCGCGTTGCCATCCGGCAGGCTGTCGGCATGCAAAGACAGGAACAGATCGGCCCGCGCCTGGCGCGCGATGCGCAGCCGCGCCTCCAGCGAGACAAAGCTGTCATCGTCGCGTGTCACCACCACCTGGAACCCGTCGCGGCGGCGCAGCACCTCGGCCAGCTCGCGCGAGAAAGTCAGCATCAGCGCCGCCTCGGTCAGCCGCCCCTGCACGGCGCCCGGGTCGATGCCGCCATGGCCGGGATCCAGCACCACGACGGCGGGCCTATGACCCAGCGGCGCGCGTCGGGCCGTGGCTTCGCCCGTGGCGCCGTCTTCGGCACCCTCCTGGGCGATCTGCGCCGCCAGCGCCGTGGCGCTTGCCGCCTCCAGCCGCAGGGCAACCATCGCCCGGCCAGAACCCGGATCGACCGTCATGCCGGCGCCCCGGGCCAGCATCGGCCGGGTCAGCTCCAGCACCAGCCGCGTCCAGCCGTCGCCCAGTGTTCCGGTGCGCCAGTCCCCCAGCAATGGCGAGGCGCGGCCCTGCAGGGCAAAGCCCGTCCAGTCCACCTGTCGGAAATCCAGCGCCACGCGCGGTGGATCGGCCATGTGGCGCAGCCGCCAGGGCACCGGTTGGGTAAGCGGCAGGTCCAGCAGCAGCCTGCCGTCATTGCTGCGCATCAGCGCCGTGCCGCCGACCCGCGCGCGCCCCGAAAAACCGCCTACCGAAAAACCGCTTCCTGCCGCCTGCTGCGCCCCCGCAACGCCTGGGGCCAGCATCATCGCCGCGCCAAGCCCCACCAGTGTTCGGCGTCGGCTCAGAATGCCCCTGTTCCGGGGCCCTGTCGGATCCTGCATGCCTGTCATCCTGCCGTTTGCCCCGCGCGCGGCCTGTTGCCGGCCACTGCGTCAGGGGAAGCCTCTGGACAGACTATAACCCGAATGCGCCGCAATGGGAATCCCGCGCGGTCCCGGAAGCAGGCAGGGTCACGAAACGGTCAGCGCCCCGGCGCGCATCACGCTGGGGCTTGATCTTCGGCACGCTTGCCGGGACAGTTGCCGCGAAGCCTCAACAGGAATTGCCCATGCGCCGCTTGTCCCTTCTTGCCGCCGCCCTGCTTGCCCTGACCGCCTTCGCATCGCCCGGGGGCGCGCAATCCTTCTTCGACGATCTGAACGAGGACGAGCGCCGCGCGCTGCATGCCGAAATCCGCGCCTATCTGCTGGAGAACCCCGAAGTGATCTTCGAGGCCGTCGCCGCCTTCGAGGAACGCAACGCCAGCGCCCAGGCCGAGATGGAAGAGGCGCTGGTCGAAATAAATGCCGAGGCGATCTTTTTCGACGGGCATTCCTGGGCCGGGGGCAACCCCGATGGCGACCTGATCCTGGTGGAATTCGTCGATTACCGCTGCGGGTTTTGCCGCCGGGCCTTTGAACAGGTGATGGAGTTTGTCGAGGATGACGGCAATACCCAGTTGGTGATGAAGGAGTTTCCCATCCTCGGCCCGGAATCGGAGGCGATGAGCCGCTTTGCCATTGCGGTGCTGCAACTGGGCGGCAGCGATGCCTATTTCACCGCCCATGAGCGCCTGCTGAACTGGGAAGGCGCGGTGAACGAGACCACGCTTGGTGCGCTGGCCGCCGAACTGGGTCTGGATGTGCAGGCGGTCCTGACACAGATGGCCAGCAGTGCGGTCAGTGACGTGCTGGCTGAAAACCGCGCGCTGGCGCAGCGGCTTCAGATCAGCGGCACACCCACCTTCGTGCTCGGCGGCGGCGAGGATGGCGAGATGATCCGTGGCATGTTGCCCGCGGCAGCCCTTGCCGAACGGGCCGCCGCGCAGCGCGGGTAGCATCGCGGCGCGCGCCCGGCCAGCAACAGTGCGAACCCGTGCCGCGCTGGCTGCGGCCTGCACCTGCGGCCTGCACCGGGGGTAAGCCGCCCGCTCCCTGAACAGCGACACCCCCGCAGGGATCATACGATATCCGGCCGTAGAGCCCGGGAACGGCGGAAAAGGGCTTTCGAAAGCCCTTTTCACGCGCCTTCGAAGGCGCGTTGCACCGTCAGTGGCCGAAGCGATCAACTGAAGATAGCGTCACCCCGCCGCAGCGCAGCCAGTATCGGGGCCGGTCCCGCTTTGGCAGCGGTCGGGCGCAACGAACCGGCTGCCGCAGCTGGCCGTGGATCGGCTCAGCGCGGGCCGATCATCATCACCATCTGGCGGCCTTCCAGCTTCGGCATGTTCTCCACCTTGCCCAGCTCGGCCACATCCGCCGCCACGCGGTTCAGCAATTCGACACCCAGTTGCTGATGGGCCATTTCGCGGCCACGAAAGCGCAGGGTGATCTTGACCTTGTCGCCGCCCTCCAGAAACCGCAGCACGTTGCGCATCTTGACATCGTAGTCATGGGTGTCGGTCCCGGGGCGGAACTTGACCTCCTTGATCTCGATCGTCTTCTGCTTCTTGCGGGCCTCGGATTCGCGTTTCTGCTGTTCGTACTTGAACTTGCCGAAATCCATGATCTTGCACACCGGCGGCGTGGCGTTGGGCGAGATCTCGACAAGATCCAGCCCGGCCTCCTCGGCCAGCGCAAGGCCCTTGGCGGGCGTGACAACGCCCAGGTTTTCGCCCTCTGCGCCGATCAGGCGGATTTCAGGCGCGCGGATGCGGTCGTTGACGCGCGGTCCGGTATCGCGGCTGGGCGGGGCGTTGTGGGGTCTGCGGGCTATGGTGATGCTCCTTCTGGCGGTTTGTCGCGCGCGAAAATAGACCCGCCCGGTGGCACTGTCCAGTGCCCGGCAACGCGCTCCGGTCGGCAAGAGCATGCCGGAACTGCCGGCTTGACAGGAAAGCGAATTGCACTTCGGTCAGGAACAGGGCTAAACGCTTGCCATACGCTATGCGAGGACCGGATATGAAAAAACTGTTGATCATCGCGGCGATCGTGCTGGCGGCCGGCGTCGGTTTCTGGCTGGCTCGTCAGGAACAGACGCCGCCGCCGGCGCCCGTGTCGCCCCCGCCGGTGACCGAACCGGAGCCGCTGGAGGAGCCGGAGCCGGAGCCTGAACCTGAGCCCGAGCCTGAGCCTGAGCCGGAGCCTGAGCCTGAGCCGGAGCCCGAGACCGAGGCAGAGCCGGTGGCACCGGTTGAGGAGTCGATTGCCGACGAGATCGAGGAAGAGGCCCGCGACGCGGTGGATGCGGCGGCCGAGGGTGCCGAGGAAGCGCGCGATGCGGCCGAGTCGCTGATCGAGGAGATCATGGACTCGGCCGACGAAGCGGCGGCCGATGTCGAGGAGCGGATCGGCGATTCGCTGCAGGCGATCCGCGATGCCGCCGACGAGGCGCTGGCCGATACCGCGCCCGAGGGCACCGAAGTCCCCGAGACCGCGCCGGCCGAGGCGCCCGCGGACGCCCCCGAGGAGATGCCGGCCGAAACCGGCGACGGCGCGGCAGTGGAGGGCGAGCCGGCGCCTGAGGCGGCGGCGGCTTCGGATGCGCTGACGCCGCAGGGCTTCGACTACGACCGCGCGCTGGCGGCGGTCGAGGCGTCCGACCTGAACCCGGTTGCCCGCGCTGCCGCCCAGCAGTTGCTGCGGAGCGTGCGCGACAACCCGGCGGCGGCGGAGACGGCGCTGGCGCAGCTGCGCGAAATGCTGGGGCTCTGAACCGGCCCGAGCCTGCCCATCGCATCGACCCCGGCCGGCAGCGGCCGGGGTCTTTTCATGCTGCCATCGGCGCTGATGGCTGGCTTATCGGCGGATGCGGCGGATGCGGCGGCCGTGCAGGGCGTCAACCCGGGCAACAGCGCAGGGGGGCTCCCGCGCGGGGGCGCCGGATTGAAAATCCGGCACCGCCGCTTGGGCCGCGCGCCGCGCTGACGCGCGGCGCGGTCGCGCCTGGTGGTAAGGCCCTTGCCCTGCACCAGGCGGGCTTGGTGCCCGGCGTCAGAGCCTGTCCAGCACCGGTGCCGTGTCGATCCCTGCCATGGCCCCGGCGATCTGGCCGCGCGGACCGTCCAGCCGGCTGGCCAGCCACTGATCGGCCACCGGGCTGCGGTCCATCATCGCCGCGCCCGCCAGCAGCGTGGCGAGGCTTTCGGCAAACCAGCGCGCCTCGCCCTCGGTCGGCATCCCCGGCCAGCGGTCCCGATGCGCCGCCAGCGCCGCATCGAACCGCCCGTCCCGCCCGCGTGCCGCATCCAGCCGGGCTGCGAGTTGCGCCCCCGCCTCGGGCTCGCGCATCAGCGTGCGCAGGATATCGAGGCAGATCACGTTGCCCGAGCCTTCCCAGATCGAATTGAGCGGCGCCTCCCGGTAGAGCATCGGCAGCGGCGTGTCCTCGACATAGCCCATGCCGCCCAGGCACTCCATGCATTCATAGATCATCCCCGGCGCGCGCTTGTTGTTGAGAAACTTCGCCAGCGCCACCGAGAGCCGCGCATAGGGCCGCGCGCCCGGATCATCGAAGGCCCGCGCCACCTCCATCCCCAGAAGCAGCGCCGCCTCCGCCTCCAGCGCCAGATCGGCCAGCACGGCGCGCATCAGCGGCTGGTCGATCAGCCGGCGCTGAAAGGCGGTGCGGCCCCGCGCCCAGAACACCGCCTCACCCAGCGCCGCGCGCATCAGCCCGGCCGGGGCCAGCGCCGTGTCCAGCCGGGTGTGATGCACCATCTCGATGATGGTCTGCACGCCGCGCCCCTCTTCCCCCAGCCGGTGCGCAAACGTGTCGTGGTATTCGATCTCGGACGACGCATTGGCCTTGTTGCCCAGCTTGTCCTTCAGGCGCTGGATGTGGAAGGCGTTGCGCGTGCCATCCGGCAGCCAGCGCGGCACCAGAAAACAGGTCAGCCCGGCATCCGCCTGCGCCAGCGTCAGGAAACCGTCGCACATGGGCGCCGAGCAGAACCACTTGTGCCCGGTAAGGCGATAGACCCCCTCGCCCGTGCCGGGATCGGCCACCGCACGGGTGGCATTGGCGCGCACGTCGGACCCACCCTGCTTTTCGGTCATCGCCATGCCCATGGTGGCGCTCGCCTTCTGCGCCAGTGGCCGGGGCGCAGGGTCATAGGCGCGGGCGGTCAGCTTCGGGCGCCATTCAGCCGCAAGCGCGGGATCGGCGGCCAGCGCCGGCACGGCGGCATAGGTCATCGTCATCGGGCAGCAGACGCCGGGTTCTACCTGGCTGAACATGTACATGAAGGCCGCGTGTTTCGCATGGCTGCCGCCATCTTCCCAGGCACAGGCGGCATAACCCCTCTCCAGCCCCAGCGCCATCAGCCGGTGATAGCCGGGGTGGAAATGCACCTCGTCGATGCGCCGCCCGCCCCGGTCGAAGAGGCGCAATTCCGGCAGCCGGGTCTGGGCATCGCGCGCGGCCTCGCGCATCTCGGCACTGCCCAGCGCGGCACCGAGGCCGGCCAGATCGGCATCTTCGCCCGAGCAGGCGCGCAGCGCAGCATCCGATGCCCATAGGTCACGCGCCGCACCCTCGGGCGCGCCGGGCTGGTTGAACACCTCATGGGTGGCCAGCGCTGCACGCGGCGCGGCATGGGTCAAGGCCTGGGTCATCGTTCAATCCTCCCGATTGTGGGGTCAAGCTTGGCCCCCGCAGCCCCGCCAGGCAAGCGTGACCCGGCGTTCTGCGTCGCGGCCCCGCAGACGGCATGCCGTCAAGACAACCGAGGGGGATTTTCCTGCGGCACCTACTGTGGCATGATGCCCGAAAGCGCCCGCAGAGGCATGACAGGCAAGAGAGCAGAGATGCAGCGCAAGACACCCCGTTTCGGCCCGGTGATGTATTATGCCCTCGCCGGCACTTTCGGCACGTACCTGACCTTTGCCGCCGTGCAGGGTGAATACGGTCTGTTCAACCGCATCCAGATCGAGGCCGACACCGCGCTGCTGGTCGCCGAACGCGACCGACTGCAGCGCGACCTCGACGAGATAGAGAACCGCACCCGCCGGCTTTCGGACGATTTCGTCGATCTGGACCTGCTGGACCAGCAGGCACGCGCCGTTCTCGGCCTGATTCGCCCTGACGAGATCGTCCTGCGCTGAACGCCAGCGCGCAAGGCTTTCGCCCATCCGCAGCGGCGGCCTTCTGCTGCGTCGAAAACCCCTCGCCTTTTTCGGCCGGCTGTTGTAGGCAATGGTTTAACACTAAACTATCCCATCACGGCCAGGGAGGGCATCGATGGCAACGCGTAAAACCTCCGCCAAGGCGGCCGACAGTTCCACTGGCAAGGCCAATGTCTCGGCCGAGGATATGAAGACCTGGTATCGCCAGATGCTGCTGATCCGCCGGTTCGAGGAAAAGGCGGGCCAGCTTTACGGCATGGGGCTGATCGGCGGGTTCTGCCATCTCTACATCGGGCAGGAAGCCGTGGTCGTCGGCATGGAGGCCGCGGCAAAGGAGGGCGACAAGCACATCACCTCCTACCGCGATCACGGGCATATGCTGGTGGCGGGCATGGACCCCAAGGGCGTGATGGCCGAACTGACGGGCCGTGAGGGCGGCTACTCCAAGGGCAAGGGCGGCTCGATGCACATGTTCAGCCGCGAGAAGCACTTCTACGGCGGGCACGGCATCGTCGGCGCGCAGGTGCCGCTGGGCGCGGGGCTGGCCTTTGCCGACCGCTACAAGGGCAATGACAACGTCACCTTCACCTATTTCGGCGACGGCGCCGCCAATCAGGGCCAGGTATACGAGGCCTATAACATGGCCAATCTGTGGAACCTGCCGGTGGTTTTCGTCATCGAGAACAACCAGTACGCCATGGGCACCTCCACCAAACGCTCATCCAAATCACCCAACCTGTGGGAAAGGGGGGCTGCCTACGGGATCAAGGGCGAGATGGTGGACGGCATGGATGTGCTGGCGGTGAAGGCGGCGGCGGAAAAGGCGGTGGCGGCCTGCCGGGCGGGGGACGGCCCCTATATCCTGGAGGCGATGACCTATCGCTACCGCGGCCATTCGATGTCCGATCCGGCCAAGTATCGCACGCGGGAAGAGGTCCAGAAGATGCGCGAGGAACGCGACGCCATCGAGCGCGTGCGCGAACTGCTTCTGACCGGCAAGCACGCCAGCGAGGATGACCTGAAGGCGATCGACAAGGACATCAAGGCGGTGGTGAACGAGGCCGCCGATTTCGCCCGCGAGAGCCCGGAGCCGGATGTGGCCGAGCTCTGGACCGACGTCTACGCCTGAAGGGGGATCAGCCATGGCGACCGAGATTCTGATGCCCGCGCTCTCCCCCACGATGGAGGAAGGGACGCTGGCCAAATGGCTGGTGAAGGAAGGCGACACGGTCGCCGCCGGCGACATCCTGGCCGAGATCGAGACCGACAAGGCGACGATGGAATTCGAAGCCGTCGAAGAGGGGACAATCGGCAAGATCCTGGTCGATGAAGGCAGCGAAGGGGTCAAGGTCAACACACCCATCGCTGTCCTGCTGGAAGAGGGCGAAACGGCCGCCGATGCCCCCTCGGCCGGGGCGGCGACGGAGGCGCCCCGCGCCGACGCGGGCAACGAGGAGGCCCCGAAGCGGGCCGCCGAGGCGCCCGCCCCCCCGACACCCGCGCAACCCGCCGCCGCCAAGCCCGAACCCGACTGGCCCGAAGGCACGCCGCTCAAGTCCATGACCGTCCGCGAGGCCCTGCGCGAGGCGATGGCCGAGGAAATGCGGCGCGACGACACCGTCTTCCTGATGGGCGAGGAGGTTGGCGAATATCAGGGCGCCTACAAGATCAGCCAGGGCCTGCTCGACGAATTCGGCGCCCGCCGCGTCGTCGACACCCCGATCTCGGAAATCGGCTTCACCGGCCTCGGCGTCGGCGCCGCCTGGGGGGGCCTGCGCCCCATCGTCGAGTTCATGACCTTCAACTTCTCCATGCAGGGGATCGATCATATCATCAATTCGGCGGCCAAGACGCTCTACATGTCCGGCGGCCAGTTGCCCTGCCCCATCGTCTTCCGCGGCGCCAATGGCGCGGCCGCCCGCGTTGCGGCCCAGCATTCGCAGTGCTTTGCGGCCTGGTATTCGCATATTCCGGGGCTGAAGGTCGCCATGCCCTACTCGGCCTCCGACGCCAAGGGCCTTCTGAAATCCGCCATCCGGGACAACAACCCGGTGGTCTTTCTGGAAAACGAAATCCTCTACGGCCGCAGCTTCGACGTGCCCGATATCGACGATTTCACCGTCCCCTTCGGCAAGGCCCGGATCTGGCGCGAAGGGTCCGACGTGACCATTGTCAGCTTCGGCATCGGCATGACCTATGCGCTGGAGGCCGCTGAAAAGCTGGCCGAGATGGGGATCGAGGCAGAGGTCATCGACCTGCGCACCATCCGCCCCATGGACACGGCCACCGTCATCGCCTCGGTGCAGAAGACCAACCGCCTGGTCACGGTGGAAGAGGGCTTCCCCCAGAACTCGGTCGGCAGCCACCTCGCCTCGGTAGTGATGCGCGAGGCCTTCGACTGGCTCGATGCGCCGATCATCACGCTCGCGGGCAAGGACGTGCCGATGCCCTATGCCGCCAATCTGGAAAAGCTGGCGCTCGTGACCACCGACGAGGTGGTCGCCGCCGCCCGCCAGATCACCTATCGCTAAGGGGAGGCAAAGCGCATGCCCACGGAAATCCTGATGCCCGCGCTGTCGCCCACGATGGAGGAAGGCACGCTCGCCAAATGGCTGGTCAAGGAGGGCGACAGCGTCGCCTCGGGCGATATCCTGGCCGAGATCGAGACCGACAAGGCGACGATGGAATTCGAGGCCGTCGACGAAGGCACCATCGGCAAGATCCTGATCCCCGAGGGCAGCGAAGGGGTCAAGGTCAATACCCCCATCGCCGTGCTGCTGGATGAGGGCGAGAACGCCGAGGATATCGACACCACCGGGGGGGGGGCGCCGGAGGCGTCCAAAGGCGCCGACGCGGGCGCCAAGGAGGCCCCGGCAGGGGCCGCCGCGGCGTCCGCCCCCTCTTCACCCGCCAAGCCCG
>SKNG01000230.1 GCA_007120685.1 Paracoccaceae bacterium
CCACCCGCGCACCGCCCCCCGGCGCGGGCGGCGCCGGCGTCTGGCGCCGGGGGCGAGCCGGTTTCGGTGCCGGTTCCTGTGCCGGTTCCTGTGCCGGTCTCAGGGCCGGCTTCGGTGCCGGTGGCCTGAAGGTCCGTTGTCGCTGGCTGCTCCGGCATCAAGACCTCCAGAATCGCCCTTGCTTGGCTTTTCCCGGTCAGGGTAGGCGCGCGATCCGGCGCCGACAAGAAGACGATTGTGCGCAAGCGCGCGTTCATCCTCACATCCGGCGCGATGTCACCTTGCTGCCCCGATTACGGCATGGGCCTGCCAAAGTCTTACGCATACTGGGAGGCTGGCGTTCTGTTGCTACGGGATATCCATGACCTGGTCCTTCACCCGCAAACTCTGGCGTGATTTCTCGCGAGCGGAACGCGGCGCGGTCACGGTAGATTGGGTCGTGCTGTCGGCGGCCATTACCCTGCTGGGGATGGCGGCCTTCTTGGGTGTGCAGTCGGGTTCGAACCAGCTTGCCGGCGAGATCGACACCGCGCTGGACGGCGTAGAACTCCGCACCCTGAACCAGCACGCCGGCAGCGACGATCCGGACGACGCCGAAAACGATGCCGCCGTTCCAAACGGCGGTTCGTCCGGTGGCGGTTCGTCCGGTGGCGGTCTGCCAGGTGACGGCTCAACTGCCGGCGGGCAGTCAGGTGGCGGCTCGGCGTCCGGCGGTGTTGGGGATGACGGTTCGACCGACGCCAACGCCGGGGGCGACGGGGGTGACGCTCAGTCGTCCGGCGACGGTTCTACGGAAGCGGATTGTCATGCCTTGACGCCGGAATGCGGCGATCTTGGCGATGCGCCCGTGATCGACGCCCTGATACCGTCCAACATGTCCGGGCTTACTTAGCAATACCAGCGCTGAGCCGATGCAATCGGCCCGCCATGTGGCGCCGATCCTGCCTGCCGGGCCGATCCATGCCGGTTCCTGGCGCTCATCCCTCTGACACCCTCTGGCCGCGCACCCATTCGGCTGCCTGATGGGCATGCACCCGGGCGTGGCGGATCTGGCTGTCGAAGCCGCGCGCCAGGTCATGGATCAGCGCGCGGGCGCGAATATGCAGGTAAAATTCCCCGGTGTAGAGCGTCGCGCGGGTATAGCCGAACAGCGTCATCGGCGGGGCAAAGCGCGAGCGGCCGTCATAGAGATAGAGGCGAAAGGCCGGGTAAAGCTCGTCCAGCGTGGCGGCGATATGCTCCAGCTGTTCGGCCCGCGCGGGCGCCGGCAAGCCCTGCCAGATGCCCTGACCGGCGGCGAAAAGTTCCAGCGCCTGCAGGGGCATGCAGGTCTCGATATCGCTTTCGGGCATGCGCGAGAAATGCAGCCGGGTGCGGGTCTGGTTCTGCAGGCGCTGGCGCTCCTGCGTGGAGGCGCGGGCCTGAAAGGCGATCACCGCCTCGGTGCGCATCAGATCCGGCAGTTGCGCGGGCACGTAGCGCACCTTCTGGCCTGCGACCTCGGCATGCCAGCGTTCCATGGCGGTGCGGCCCTGATCGTCCAGCGCGGCCTCGGTATCGACGATGTTCAGCGCCTGGGTCAGCGTGCCGCGCTCGTCGCTCAGGCCCAGCAGCCAGTCGGTTGAAACCTGAAAGCGCCGGGCGATGGCCAGCACCGTCTCGGCCCGGGGCAGGCGGGGGTTCTGCCCGCTCATCAGTTGCGACAGCGCCGAGCGGTCCAGCCCGATGGCCTGCGCCAGCGCGGTCTGGGTCAACCCCTCACCCGCCTGAAGCATGGCCAGACGCTGGCGGAACTGACTGGCGGCGCTGCGTTTGTCCATGAAGATCCCTTTTGCGGTATTCGGTAACACTGCGTGACTAAAGTCGTCAAGTGCTGTGCAAGTTGCGTATTAGTCGCGCGTTGTCACGGCGGAGGCAATGGCGCAGAAGGGAGCCATCGGAAAGATCTGATGGAGGATGCATGCGGGTCGAATGGCCGACGCTGGCAATGATTGCGCTGGCCTATGGGGGCTGGGCAGTGGCGGGGTTCTGGCTATGGCCGGCGGTGCCCTGGCTGGCGCTGGCGGTGATGGCGCTGGCGGCGGCGCTGCATTCCTCGCTCACGCATGAATGCCTGCACGGCCATCCCACGCGCCGGACTTGGGCAAACGAGGCGCTGGTGACGCTGCCCTTGACGCTCTTCTACCCCTATCGCCGTTATCGCGCGCTGCATCTGGCCCATCACCGGGACGAGCGGTTGACCGACCCCTTCGACGACCCCGAGAGCTATTACAAGGCCCGCTGGCAGTGGGATGCAATGCCGGGCTGGCTGCGGGCGGTGCTGCGGGTGAACAATGCGCTGGCGGGCCGGGTGGTGCTGGGTCCGGTGCTGGGGGTGGCGGGGTTTCTGGCCGGCGAGGCGCGGCTGGCGTGGCAGGGTGCGCGCGGGGTTCGGCGGGCCTGGGCGCTGCATCTGCCGGCGGCGGCGGCGGTGCTGGCGGCGATCTGGGCGATGGGGGTGCCGATCTGGCTGTATCTGCTGGCCGTGGTATGGCCGGCGCTGGGGCTGATCGCCATCCGCACCTATGCCGAGCACCGCTGGCACGAGACGCCGGAGGGGCGGACGATCATCGTGGAGCGCTCGCCGCTGGCCTGGCTGTTTCTGCACAACAACCTGCATGTGGTGCATCACCAGCACCCCACCGCGCCCTGGTATGCGTTGCCCCGGCTTTACGCCGCGCGGCGCGCGCATTGGCAGGGGCTGAACGGTGGGTATGTGTTTCGCAGCTACTGGCCGCTGATCCGCGCGCATCTGTGGCGCGCGAAGGAGCCGGTGGCGCATCCGGCGCTGCGCGTGGCGCCCGAGGCCGAGGGTAGGGCGGGGGCGGCGTGAGCGAGAGCGTTATCGGGCTGGCCTGCCTGCCGATGTATGACTGGCCCGAGGAACGCGCGGCGGTCGATGGCTTCTATGCCGATCTGCGCGCACGGGTGGGGACGGTGCTGCCGGACGCCCTGACCCGACCCGATAGCGAGGGCGCGCTGTTTGCGCTGTGGCGCGAGCCTCGGCTGGTGCTGGGGCAGACCTGCTGGGGGCCGTTGTCGCTGGGGTTGTTGCCGGGGCTGCGGGTGCTGGCGCAGCCGGATTATTCGGATGTGCCGGGTGGGCAGGGGCCGTTCTACCGTTCCGCCCTTCTGGTTCGGCGGGGCGAGGCGGCGGGGGCGGGGGAGGCGTCGCCTCCCCC
>SKNG01000464.1 GCA_007120685.1 Paracoccaceae bacterium
GATGGCATCGCTGATCCGGCTGCGGATACGCTCGGCGCTGCCCTGGGGGACGGGCGGTTCGGTGCCCGGGGCCGGTGGCGCCTGGCTGGTCACAGGGTCGGCCAGCCGCCGGCCCAGCGCGGACACGCGCGCCAGCAGCCCGGGCTTCTGGGCGGGCGCCGCCCAGCCTGCGTGACCGGCCGCCGGGGCCGCGAAGGGGGCTTGCGGTGCCATCACCTGGCCAGGCATGGCGGTCTGGACGGCCGGATACGCCATTGGCGGCGTGCCGCCGTGCAGGGGGGGCTCTTGCAGGCGCGTCGCCGCTGTGGGCGCGGTGTCGCGCCAGCCAGTCGCGCCGGGCAACGGCAGGCCGGTGCCGGGACCGGTAACGGGGCCGCCGGCGTGCAGAGGCGGGATTGGTGCCGAGGCGCTTGCCGGCGCGTTTTCTGCGCGCAGCACGCGCGAATCGCGCCGGGTGGGGGCAGGTATCGCGGAAGCGGGCATCGCAGGGTTGGTGGAGGCCGCGGCGACCCTCGGGTCGGTCAGCAGATCGCCCGGCGCGCCGCTCGGGTCCGTACCTTTGGCCACCGCGGGTCTGGAAAAGACCAGCGGCCCGCCCGGCGCGGCCCTGCCCGCCCGCCATCCCGCTGCGCCCTGCGGCAACAAGGCGTCGTCCGTGGCTAGCGCATGGCGGCGCGCCGCCCGCCGCGCAGCATAGGCGCGCGCGGCCCCGCGGGCGCCGTGGATCAATCCCCGGCCCAGTCCCCGCGCGCCGCCGTTCAGCAGCGCGATCAACGCGGCGTAGCTGAGCACGATCCCCGCCCCCATGAGACAAAGCAGTTCGTAAAGCTCGCGCCAGCTGCTGCCCAGCACGTAGACCCAAAGCGCGAGGGTCAGCGCCAGAAAGCCCAGCGTCAGCGCGTTCATGCCGGCTGTCGTGGCCAGCGGCATCGCGGTCAGCAGTGCGCCCAGGATGGTGTCGCCGAACATACCGCCCAGCCCGAAATCCATCTGCCAGCCCGGCCCCGGCACCAGCGTGGCCAGCCAGATCGCCGATACCGCCACGGCGATGGGCAGGAACACCGAGCGCCCGGCGATATTGCCCTCGCCCCGGTGCACGATCAGCCGCAGCCCCCAGATGGACAGCGCCAGCACGATGCCCCAGCCCGCATGCCCAAGAATGATGGTCACCGGCGAGGCGATGGCGGCGCCGACCCGGCCCAGCGCGTTCTGCACCGGCGCGTCGGTCGAGGCCATCCAGGACGGGTCATCGGGCGAATAGCTGGCCAGGATCAGCGCCATCATCGCACCCAGGCAGATCAGCCCGATGCCCAGCATTTCCTTGCCGCGCTGCCGGATCAGGGCCTGCAACCTTCTGTCCAGAAGCGGTTGACGCTGGGGGCTGTGAATGGACGCCATGTCGGACCTCGTTCACGGATAGAGACAGGCGCGCAGGGCCATCAGCCCGCGCCGCGTTTCATCTTCGGGGGCGACCAGCGCGGCGCGGATGAAGCCCGCGCCGGGGTTGCCGTCATCGGTATCGCGCGCCAGATAGGCGCCGGGCAGCACCCGCACGCCGGTCTCGCGCCAGAGTTTCAGCGCCGCCGCCTCGCCATCGGGCACCGGCAGCCACAGGAAGAACCCGGCCTGCGGCGCCATGTAGCCCGGCAGATCGCCCAGAACCTCATCGGCCAGCGCGTATTTTCGGGCGTAAAGCGCGCGGTTCGCGGTGACATGTGCCTCGTCTGCCCAGGCGGCGGCGGCGACAGCCTGCAGGGGCTCGGGCAGGGGCGCGCCCGCATAGGCGCGCAGCCGGCGCAGGGCGCGGATGCTCTCTGCCCCGCCCACGGCGAAGCCCGAGCGCAGGCCGGGCATGTTGGAGCGTTTGGAGAGCGAATGAAAGCTGACCACCCGTTCCGGGTCGGTGCCCAGCCTTTCCGCCGCCTCAAGCACGCCGGGGGGCGGCGTGTCGCGGTAGATCTCGCAATAGCATTCGTCGGCGAAGATGCGGAAATCGTGTTTCTCGGCCAGCCGCAGCAGGGTTTCCCAATAGCCCTGGTCGGCCACCACCCCCTGCGGGTTGGCGGGCGAGCAGATATAGGCGATGGCCGTGCGGTCCAGCACTGCTGCGGGCAAGGCGGCGTAATCCGGCAGATGGCCGGTTTCCGCGGTTGCGGGCACATAGACCGGCTCTGCCCCCGCTGCCAGCGCCGCCACGGCATAGACCTGATAGAAGGGGTTGGGGGTCAGCACCACGGGTTTTTGTCCGCGCTTCGTCTCGGGGCTCAGCGCGAGGGCGGCGTTGAACAGCCCCTCGCGCGTGCCGTTCAGCGCGATCAGCCGGTCAGGCGCGATGCTTACGCCATAGCGGCGGTGTAGCCAGCCGGTGATGGCCGCCAGCAGCGCCGGGGTGCCTTCGTTGGCCGGGTAGCGGGCAAAGCCGGCCAGCGCGGCGCTCAGCGTGTCGGCCAGGAAATCCGGCATCGGGTGGCGCGGCTCGCCGATGGACATGGCCAAGGGCGCGCCGCCCGGCGCTTGGGCGTCGAGCAGCGCGCGCAGGCGCGGGAATGCGTATTCCGGCAGGTTCGAGAACCGCTCGGGGAATGCCATGGACTGCCTCGTTGCACCGGGGTCGTTCGCGCCCCGTTTGGCGGCAGCATAACGCGGGACCGGCGCGTGGTCCAGAAAAACGCTGTCATGGCTGCGGGTTGCGGGCCGTTGTTGTGGCTTTTTCGTCGCGCGGCCGTGACCGGACAGCGGCGCCAGCCGGCCCGGGGTGCCGTCTCTGCCTGACCATGCGCAAGATGCTGTGGGCGCGCCCGTGCCGAATACTACCCATGGGGCGGGCTCTTGGTGGCGCGCGCGTCCGCCCCGGCAGCGGCCCTGGGGTACCTGCCACGCGCCCGGCCGGCGAAAGGTCTTTATTCCGGGCCGAGGCCTCGCTATCACCGCAGCCAGCGGCCCCTTAGCTCAACAGGATAGAGCGGCTGACTTCTAATCAGCAGGTTCGGGGTTCGAGTCCTCGAGGGGTCGCCATGCCTTGCCTGCCCGCGGCCCTCTTGCGCCTGCCCGGTCGATGCCCGAAGCTGCGCCCAACCGCAACCGATCACGGCAGGCAACGGGCATGGACGCCTGGGACGAGATACGCACGGCCTGGCATGTCGCCCGCGCCGGCACCGTCAGCGGCGCGGCCGAGGCGCTGGGCGTGCATCATGCCA
>SKNG01000001.1 GCA_007120685.1 Paracoccaceae bacterium
ATGATCTGGCGCACCTTGATGACTTCCTGGATCTTGTAGCGGCGCGAGCGCGGGCGGCGCGGCGGGCGCAATTCGTCCGAGACATCCTCGTCGGCCACCGATTCGATCTGATCGTCGATTTCGGCGGCATGATCGGCGGCGCGGTAGGGCTTTGGCTCGTCCTCGATGCCGTTGCCGGGGCTGCGTTCGCCAGCGTCGGCCGCGGCGCCTTCGTCTGCCGTCTCGGCCGCCTGTGGGGCGTCGTCGCGCTTGCTGCCGCGGCCGGACCGGCTGCGGGCGGGCCGTTTCCGGCGCCCGGCGCCCTTGTCGTCGGTATCGGCTTCGGCAACCGCAACGCTGTCACCGGCATCGGCGCTGCCTTCGCCCAGATCGACCACTTCCATGCCGCCAACCTCGCGCGTGGCGGTGGGGTCCTTGCCCTCGACGGGCGCGGCGATAGGCGAGCGGGGCGTGTCTTCGGCGCCTCCGTCGGGCCCGACTTCGGCGCCGCCGGTTTCCACAGCGTCCGGTGCCGGGGTTTCGGGGCGTGCCTCTGTGGCCGGCGCCTCGGGTGCGGCGCTCGCTTCCGCCGCCTGCGCTGACGCCTCGGCCGGGGCTGCATCGCTGCCGGCCTCCGTGGCCGCGATGCCGTCATCGACCGACGTTTCCGGCGCCGCCTTTCCGGCCTCCGTCTCGGCCTCGGGCGCCGTATCGTCCCCCTGCGCGGCGGATCCGCCGCGTTTGCCACCGTCCCGGCTGCGCTTGCCGCGCCCGCCGCGCCCGCTGCGCGCGGCACGCCCGTTGCCGTCGTTTTCCTCGTCCTGCTGGGCCTGCGCCAGCGCGCGCTCTTCTTCCAGCAGCGCCTGCCGGTCGGCCATCGGGATCTGGTAATAGTCGGGGTGAATTTCGGCAAAGGCCAGGAAGCCGTGCCGGTTGCCGCCGTAATCGACAAAGGCCGCCTGCAGCGAGGGTTCGACCCGTGTTACCTTGGCCAGATAGATGTTGCCGGCAAGCTGCCGACGGTGGACGGTCTCGAAATCGAATTCCTCGACCTTGTGTCCGTCAACCACCACCACGCGGGTTTCCTCGGCGTGGGTGGCATCGATAAGCAGTTTCTTTCCCATGATATCTCGCTTCGCGCAACCGCCGGCCCGGGCGGGCGACAAGGCCTGCCCTGACGGGTGTTGCGGTATTGGGGGCAAGCCCGGAGGGCGCGAACACGGGGCATGGCGCGCCGCATGGGCGCGTCTGTCAACCGGTTGTGTGTTCTGCCGCCAGGCATCGCGTTTCAAGCTCCGATGCCCGCAGGCATCCGTTCGATACCCGGCAGGTGTCAACTGGTCCGGGAATTTTCGGGGCCCGTTTTACGGGGCGTTCAAGCCTTATGCGCCGGTGCGGCGCCAGAGGCTGTGAATTCGTTGGCCTGCACCCTTGCGGGGGCGCGGGTTCACCCCTTCACCTTAGGGGGGAAGCACCGGCAACTGCAATCGGAAAATGCATCTATTAGCCTGTGATACGTCTGTGCCAGGCGCCTTGCCGGCTCGGCGTCATTTCCTGCGTTCTGCCCCGGTGCGCCACGGACGCGCGTTCAAACGCGCGTTTGCACGGCCCTTCCAAGGGCCGTTTTCGCGCCGCGCATTGGCGGCAACGACAGCGAGAGGCTGAAACGCCGGGCGTTGACCTTCGCCCACGGCTGGTGACAATCCCGCCATGACCCAGCCAAGCGCCCCCTTCACAACCCGCCTGAGCCGCGCGCCCATCCCCCATGACGCCGACGCCGGCGCCGAGACTGCTGCCAGCTTCGCCGATCTGGCGCCCGAACTGCGCGATCTGCTGGCCGGCACCGCCGGCTGCAGCCCCTTCCTGAAGGGCCTGATGGCGCGCGAGGACGACTGGCTGCGCGCTGCGCTTGCCGCCCCGCCAGAGGCCGCACTGGCCGATGTCTTCGCAGCACTTGGCCCCGCCGCGCCGGCCGAGACCGCCTCTGCCCTGCGCCGTGCCAAGGGGCGGGTGGCGCTCTTGGCGGCGCTGGCCGATCTGGGCGGGGTCTGGACGCTGGAGCAGGTCACCGCCGCGCTGACCGATTTCGCCGATCTGGCCGTCACCTGGGCGCTGGCCTGCCATCTGGAACCGGAAATCCGCCGGGGCAAGCTGCCGGGCGTGGACCCCGCCGAGGCCGAGGCGGCGGCCGAGGCCGGCGCCGGCATGGTGGCGCTGGCGATGGGCAAGATGGGTGCGCGGGAGTTGAACTATTCCTCGGACATCGACCTGATCTGCCTCTTTGACGAAACCCGGTTCGAGCCTGCCGACATGATGGAGGCCCGCGCCGTTTTCATCCGCGCCACCCGCAAGATGGCCGCCATGCTGTCTGACCACATGGCCGAAGGCTATGTCTTCCGCACCGACCTGCGCCTGCGGCCCGATGCCAGCGTCACGCCGGTCTGCATCTCGATGGAAGCCGCCGAGCGGTATTACGAAAGCCTGGGCCGCACCTGGGAACGCGCGGCCTATATCAAGGCGCGGGCCTGCGCGGGCGATGTGGCCGCCGGGCAGCGGTTTCTGGACAGCCTGCGCCCCTTCGTCTGGCGTCGGCATCTGGATTTCGCCGCCATCCAGGACGCCCATGACATGCGGTTGCGGATCCGCAGCCACAAGGGCCTGGGCGGGCCGCTGGTGCTGGACAATCACGACATGAAACTGGGGATCGGCGGGATTCGCGAGATCGAGTTTTTCACCCAGACCCGGCAGCTGATCGCCGGCGGGCGCGACCCGGATCTGCGCCTGCGCGATACCGTGGGCGGTCTGCAGGCGCTGGCCGCGAAGCGCTGGGTGCCAGAAGCGGTCACCGGGCCGCTGATCGCGCATTACCGCGAACACCGGGAGATCGAGCATCGCTTGCAGATGGTGCAGGACGCCCAGACCCAGCGCCTGCCCCAGGGCGCGGAAGGGTTCGACCGGCTGGCGCGTTTCATGGGCGAGGGGGATACGGCCGCCTTTCGCGCCCGGCTGAAGGCGCGGCTGGCCGAGGTGGGGGAACTGACCGAGGATTTCTTCGCCCCCGGCACCCAGGCGGATGCGCCGTCCCGCCCGGCGCTGAGCGCGGCGCAGGAAAACCTGATCGAGAGTTGGCGTGCCTATCCGGCGCTGCGCTCGGAACGCGGGCGGGCCATCTTCCGTCGGCTGGAGCCCGAGATCCTGACCCGCCTGCAGGGGGCGGCCAATCCTGATGAGGCGCTGATCGCCTTTGACCGCTTTCTGTCTGGGCTGCCGGCCGGCGTGCAACTTTTCTCGCTCTTCGAGGCCAATCCGCAACTGATCGACCTGCTGCTGGACATCTGCGCCACCGCGCCCCGGCTGGCCGAATACCTGTCGCGCAATGCCGGGGTCTTCGATGCGGTGATCGGGGGCGATTTCTTCGCGCCCTGGCCCGGCACGGCGGCGTTGATGGCCGATCTTTCCGCCATCCTTGAAGCAGGCGCTGACTACGAGCGCCGGCTGGATGCGGCGCGGGGCTGGGCGCGGGAATGGCATTTCCGCATCGGTGTGCACCATCTGCGCGGGCTGGTGGACGGGTTCGAGGCCGCGAGCCATTATGCGCAACTGGCCGATGCCGTGCTGGCCGGGCTCTGGCCGGTAGTGGTGGAAGAGTTTTCCGCCAAGCACGGGCCGCCGCCGGGGCGGGGGGCGGTGGTGCTGGGCATGGGCTCGCTGGGGGCGGGGCGGCTGAATGCGGGCTCAGATCTGGATCTGATCGTCATCTATGACGCGGCGGGGCAGGAAGCGTCAGAGGGGCGCCGCCCGCTGGCCGCGCGGCCCTATTACGCGCGCCTGACCCAGGCACTGGTTACGGCGCTGTCGGCGCCGATGGCGCGGGGGCGGCTTTACGAGGTAGACATGCGGCTGCGCCCCTCGGGGCGGCAGGGGCCGGTGGCGACGGCGCTGGAGAGCTTTCGCAGCTATCAGCGGGACGAGGCCTGGACCTGGGAGCATCTGGCGCTGACCCGGGCACGGCCGGTGGCGGGCTCGGCCGATCTGGGCGCGGAGGTGGAGGCCTTCCGCCGGCGGCTTCTGGCCGAGAAGGCGGAAGGGGCGGGGGTCGCGCGGGATGTGGCCGAGATGCGCGCCCGGCTGCGCGCGGCGCGCCCGCCCTTGGGGGTGTTCGATGCCCGCGCGGGGGCGGGGCGGTTGCAGGATATCGAGCTGATCGCGCAGATGGGGGCGCTGAAGGCGGCCTCGCCCGCACGGCGGGTCGAGGCGCAGCTGCTGGCCGCGCGCCGGGCCGGGGTGATCGATGCGCCGGCCGAGGCGGCGCTGGGTCGGGCCTATCGGCTGTTGTGGCGGCTGCATGCGGCCTTGCGCCTGCTGGGGCTGACGGGCGAGGGCGAGGCGCTGCCCGGTGCCGGTGCGGCGACTTTCGTGCTGCGCGAGACCGAGGCGGAGAGCGAGGCGGCGCTGGCCGGGCTGCTGGCCGATGGCGCGGGGTCGGCGGCGGCGGTGATCGAGGCCTTGCTGCCGGCGCCGGGGGCGGCCGAGGACGGCGCCGAGCGGGCCGGATAGCGGCATTCACGCAGGGCTCCCGCGCCTTTGCGCCGGATTGGAAATCCGGCGCAAAGGCTTGGGCCGGGCGCCGCGCTGGCGCGCGGCGCGGTTACGCGGGGTGGCAAGACAGGGGCCGTGCTCCGGCGTTGTGTCCCGGGCGCGGGCGCACCCGCCGTGCCCTTCGGCAGGCGATCGGTGGGGCCTGTCGGGCGGCCCCGTGCAGACAGCGTCGGCGGGCGGTTCACAGCACCCGCGATCTGCGCTAGAAGCGCGCGGCAACGACAAGAGGCGCCGCCCTGCGGCGGCAGGGGCGCATGACGCCGGACGAACACCACCCCCAACGCCCCGCGACTGCGCAGGACGGCGCTGGCCCCGCGGGCCCCAGGCGCCCGGCCGACCGGGGCCGAACCGATGTCACCGATCACGACCGCGCCCGCGACCGGCGCCTGCTTCTGTGGCTCTGGCGCACCGAGGCGCGGCCGCTGGCGCCGCTGCTGTTCCTGGCACTGTTCCTGATGGCGCTGGACGGCGCCACCATGGGCGCCTTCAGCCTGCTTATCCAGCCGCTCTTCGACGATGTGCTGATCGCCAGTGACCGCGCGGCGCTGTTCTGGGTGGCCGCCGCGGTGGCGGGTGTCTTCGTGCTGCGCGCGGTCCTCATCATCCTGCACAAGCCCCTGACCACCTGGCTGAGCGAACGCATCGTGGCGGGGTTGCAGTACCGGCTGTTGGCGCATCTGATGCGGTTGGATCATCGCTTCTTTCACGACCACCCGCCGGGCCTGCTGATCGACCGGGTGCGCGGCGACACGCGGCAGTTGGGCGATGCCTTCATCAAGCTGGCGCCGGCGCTGGCGCGGGACATGGTGAAGGTGGTGGCGCTGCTGGGGGTCACGCTCTGGATCGACTGGCGCTGGACGTTGAGCGTGCTGCTGGTGGTGCCGCTGCTGATCCTGCCGATGGTGGGGCTGCAACGCTGGGTGCGGCGGATGGAGCGACGCTCGCGCGAGACCTCGGCCGCGGCCTCGAACCGGCTGGACGAGGTCTTCCACGGCATCTACACGATCCAGCGCAACGGGCTGGAGGACCGCGAGAGCACCCGCTATCGCGCCACCGTCAAACGCTTCATCCTGGCGCAGATGCGCGCCAAGCTGGGGGCTGCGGGGATCGTCTCGCTGGTCGAGCTGGTCTCCGCGGTGGCCTTCGTGCTGGTGGTGGTGATCGGCGCGGGCCAGATCGTCGGGGGCGAGCGCACGGTGGGCGAGTTCATGGCCTTCTTTACCGCCTTCGCGCTGTTGACCCAGCCGCTGCGCAAGCTGAGCGCGCTGGCGGGCACGCTGCAGATCATCCTGGCCGGGCTGGAGCGGGTGCATGCGCTGATGCAGGTGCCCCCGCGCATCACCCAGCCCGCGCCGCCGCTGGCGCCGCTGCCGGATGCCGGCGCGGCCGGGGTGCGGTTCGAGGATGTGCATTTCGCCTACGGGACCGAGCCGGTGCTGCGCGGTTTCACCATGGAGGCTGCGCCAGGCAAGGTGACGGCGCTGGTGGGGCCGTCGGGGGCGGGGAAATCGACGGTCTTCACCCTGCTGGCGCGGCTGGCCGATCCGCAGGCGGGGCGGGTCTTGATCGGCGGGCAGGATATCCGGCGGCTGGATCTGGCGGGCCTGCGCAACATGATCTCGGTGGTGGCGCAGGACAGCGCGCTCTTTGACGAGAGCCTGCGCGACAATATCCTGCTGGGCGCCGAGGGTGTGAGCGAGGCGCAGCTGCGCGCCGCGCTGGAGGCCGCGCATGTGGCCGAGTTCCTTGACCAGCTGCCCGAAGGGCTGGAGACGCGGGTGGGGCCGAGGGGTTCGGCGCTTTCGGGCGGGCAGCGTCAACGGGTGGCGATTGCCCGCGCGATCCTGCGCGACCGGCCGATACTGCTGCTGGACGAGGCGACCTCGGCGCTGGATGCGCGATCCGAGCGGCTGGTGCAGGCGGCGCTGGAGCGGTTGAGCGCGGGGCGCACGACGCTGGTGATCGCGCATCGGCTGGCGACGGTGCGCGGCGCCGACAGGATCGTGGTGATGGAGCGGGGCCTTGTGGTGGAAGAGGGCACGCATGAGGCGCTGATCGCCCGCGACGGGGCCTATGCGCGGCTGCATGCGATGCAGTTCGGGGGTGGGGAGACGCCCGGGGCGGTTTGATGCGGCGGTGACCGGGCAGGGGGGCGCTGCCCCCCGTCGGCTACGCCGACTCCCCCCGGGATATTTGAGGAGCAAAGAGGGGGCCGGGTTCAGTTTTCGGCGCGCTCGGCGAGGGTGAGCCATTCGTCTTCGGCGGCGGCGAGCGTGGCCTGGCGCTGGGCGAGAAGCTCGCTGGCGCGGGCGAATTTGGCGGGCTCGCGGCTGTAGAGATCGGGATCGGCCAGCAGGGTTTCCAGCTTCGCGATCTCGGCCGTCAGGCGGTCGATCTCGGCCGGCAGGGCGCCCAGCCGGTGGCGTTCGGTGAAGCTGAGCGTGGGGGCGGGTTTCTTCGGCGCGGCGGGTTTTCCGGCTTTCGGTGCCTGGGGCGCGGCGGGCACGGGTGCCGGGGCTGCGGGCTGCGGGGTGGGGCGCTGCGCCAGCATGTCAGACCAGCCGCCGGCATAGGCGGTGACCTTTCCGCCGCCCTGCATCATCAGTGTGGTGGTGACGATGCGGTCGATGAAATCGCGGTCATGGCTGACCATCAGCACCGTGCCATCGTAGCTGCCCAGAAGGTCCTGCAGCAGATCCAGCGTCTCGATATCGAGGTCATTGGTGGGTTCGTCCAGCACCAAGAGGTTCGATTGCCGCGCCATGATCCGGGCCAGCATCAGCCGCGCCCGCTCGCCGCCCGAGAGTGCGCGCACGGGCGCGCGGGCTTGGGCTTCGTCGAAGAGGAAATCCTTCAGGTAGCCTACCACATGGCGGGGCTGGCCGCGCACCATCACCTGATCGGACTGGCCGGACACCCGCATATCCGGGTCCGTTGTCATGTTGTCCCAGAGCGAGGCATCGAGGTTCAACCGCGCGCGGTTCTGGTCGAAGACCGCCATCTGAAGCCCGGTGCCCAGCGTGACCGTGCCCTGCTCCGGCGCCATCTCGCCCGTCAGCAGCTTCAGAAGCGTCGTCTTGCCCGCCCCGTTCGGCCCCACCAGCGCCACGCGGTCGCCGCGCAGCACCCGCAGCGAGAAATCGCGCAGGATCACCTGGCCGTCATAGGCCTTGGATATCCCCTGCGCCTCGATCACCCGCTTGCCCGAGGCGGTGCCGGCATCCAGCGCCATGGCCGCGGTGCCCTGCCGCCGGATCTGGCCCGCGCGTTCGGCGCGCATCGCCTGCAGTGCCCGCAGCCGGCCCTGGTTGCGCTTGCGCCGGGCCGAGATCCCCTCGACCGCCCAGCGCGCCTCGGCCCTGATCTTGCGGTCGAGCTTGTGGCGGGCCTCGTCCTCGGCCGCCCAGACGGTTTCGCGCCAGTCCTCGAAATGCGCGAAACCCTTGTCCAGCCGGCGCATCTGGCCGCGGTCCAGCCACAGAACGGCGCGCGACAGGGCGTTAAGGAAGGCGCGGTCGTGGCTGATGATCAGATACGCGGCGCGGCCCTGGCGCAGGCGCTCCTCCAGCCAGGTGATGGCGGCGATGTCCAGGTGGTTGGTCGGCTCATCCAGCAGCATCAGCGCCGGGTCCTCGGCCAAGAGGCGGGCGAGCGCGGCGCGGCGGCGCTCGCCGCCCGAGGCGGTGTCGGCGGGCAGGGCGGGGTCGAAGCCCAGCCCGTCGGCGGCGAGGTCGAGGCGGTAGTGTTCCTCGGCCGGCAGCGCCTGCGCGGCCCAGTCGCCCAGGGTGGCGAAGCCGGTGAAATCCGGCTCCTGCTCCATGTAGCCGACCGTCACGCCCGGCCCCAGCGACCGGGTGCCGCCATCGGCTTCCACCAGCCCGGCCATGATCTTCATCAGCGTCGACTTGCCGGACCCGTTGCGTCCCACCAGCGCCAGCCGGTCGCCGGGCTGGATGGTCAGGTCCAGCCCGTCGATCAGCGGGTCGCCACCGAAACCGAGCGTCAAGCCAGAGAGTTGCAGGAGCGGTGCGCGTGCCATGGGCGCGGGCTAGCGGGCGGAAGGCGGGGGGTCAAGGCCCGCAATCAATACGCTGCCAGCGCCTGCATCAGCCGGGCCTGAGCGGGGGGCATGGTGGCGGTCTCGACGCAGGTGAACAGGACGCAGGTGTCCAGATCGGCGTCCAGCGCCAGCCGGTCCGACACCCAGCCGCCCAGCGAGAGATAGAAGCGCAGGATCGGTGGCAGGGCTGGCGCGGTGTCGTCGGCCAGGCGGGGAAGCGGGGCGGCTGCGCTGCGCGGGGCGGGGCGCAGAGCGGCGGGGCCGAGATGATGGCGGGCCAGATGCGACAGGATCGGGGCATGACGCGCGGGGTCGGCGCCGGGCAGCGAGGTGCAGCCGATCAGCCGCGCCGCGCCCGTGCGGCGGGTCATGCGAGCGATGCCGGTCCAGAGCAGGCGCATCAGTGGCGGGTGGGGCGCGTCCGGATGCAGGGCCAGCCGGCCCAGTTCCAGCGCCGTACCGGGCAGGCGCACGAGGGGCGAGAGGTCGAAGAAGCCGGCGCTGTAGCCCGTGATCAGCGAGGCGTAATCAGGATGGTGGCGCAGCCGCAGGGTGGCCAGCGGTGCCCCGCCGGGCGGGGCGATCCAAAGGTGCAGGCAGGCCGGGTCCTGCGCATCGGCATCGCAGGCCGCCGCATCGCCGCGATAGACGCGCGCCCGCAGGGCCAGAAGCTTCGCCAGTTCCTGCGCCGTCTCGGCGGCGCGCAGTTCCAGCCCGTCGCGGCGCAGGACCGGGCCGAAGCCGGGCGCGGCCCCGGCCGGGCCGGCGGGCGGCGGTCGCAGGGCGGAGCGGCGGGCGAAGGCACTGGACATTCGGCGCGTCCTGTCTAACTGCTTGACCATAACCGATCAGGCCATCAGCGGGTGACAGGATGACGAAAACCGACACGGTTGTGAAGAGCGACGAGGAATGGCGCGCCCAGCTTTCGCCGCTTGCCTATAAGGTTGCGCGCAAGCACGGCACCGAACGCGCCTTTACCCATGATGACTTCCCAAAGGTTCCCGGTGTCTTTCGCTGCATCTGCTGCGATGCGCCGCTTTTCGATCAGGGGCGCAAGTACGATTCGGGATCCGGCTGGCCCAGCTTCTGGGCGCCGCGCGAGGATGCCCCGGTCGGCACGCGCGAGGACCGCTCGCTGTTCATGCGCCGCACCGAGGTGCATTGCGCGCGCTGCGAGGCGCATCTGGGCCATGTCTTCCCCGATGGCCCGCCGCCCACCGGCCAGCGTTACTGCATGAACGGGGTGGCGCTGCGCTTCGATCCGGATATGGCAGAGGAACCGGACGCGCGCTGAAACGCGGCGCGCGCCAGACCCGAGGGTTGTCTTGTCACCGAGGATGCCTGCTCGGCACCGCGGGGCATGACCACTATGCCCACCGCCAGGTCTTCAGGTCGCTTTATGTCAGTTCAGGAAAGCGCCCGGGTTGAAGTTGCCCAGCACCGCGAAGACCTGCTGCAACACGCCCCGCCCGCGCGGGCCACTGTCGGTCACCCGGCGCGACAGTTGCACGACCTCGCCATCCTCCAGACCGAAGCGTTCGATATTGGTAACCCGGTCGCGCCCGTCGAAGCTGATCGCCACCACCTCGCGGCGCAGTTCCACCGGCGCGCGCCAGTTTTCGTGCCGCCAGTCGGACTGGACGTAAAACCACCCCGACCCTTCCATCACCCCGCCGATGCCGGGCCGGCCGACGCGCTGGGCCACCGTCTCGCGCGTGTCCTGGCCGATGCTGAGTTCGGCCAGATCGTCATCCGTGGGCGCGTAGCCGTGAAAGCGCATCACCGGCGAGCAGGCCGCCAGAACCAGCGCCATCACCAGCCCGGCGCCCAAAAGCCGCCATCGTGCCGTGCCGGGCGCCCGGGGCCGTCTTTCCTGGAGGAGTTCTGCCATCGTGCCATCGCCTCTGTTCGCCGGACACTGCCCATGTCGGTGCCGGCCCGTTCCTTACCGCTTAACGAACCGGCGCGCGCGCTTCAAGAATGGAACGCATCGCGGCGCCGGGCGGGCAGGCCCTTGCGCAGCCGGCGGGATGCTTTAGGCAGGGCTGGGCCGGGCAAGGTTTGCCTTCCCGGCGATGCCGGCAGACCGACAGGCCAGAGGGCACGCGATGAACGAAAAGCCGCAATCCCCACCCGATCCCGCCGCGGCGACCCGCCTGCCGCTGCGCGTGGCGGCACTGTCCACCCGCCGCGCCAACCGCTTTCACCTGCGCCCCGATGCCGAGGGACGCGCGGCGATTGCCGCCGAGTTGGACCTTGTCGCACTGCGCAAGCTGGATTTCCGGGGCGCGCTTCAGGCCGAGGGGCGGCAGGACTGGCGGCTGGAGGGGCAACTGGGCGCGACCGTCGTGCAAACCTGCGTGATCAGCGCCGAACCGGTAACCACCCGCATTGACCTGCCCGTCACGCGTCTGTTCCGCGACGACCCCACGCCGGGGCCTGCCGCCCAGGAAGGCGGCGAGGCCGAGATGCCCGAGGACGACCGGATCGAACCCCTGGGCAGCGAGATCGACCCGGGTGCGGTGATGATCGAGGCGCTGGCGCTGGCGCTGCCGGACTACCCGCGCAAGCCCGGCACCGCGCTGGGCGAGGATGGCGCGCTCGTCGCCGCCCCGCCGGGCGCGGCCCCGATCGATGAAGGCGCGGCACATCCCTTCGCCGCGCTCGCCGCGCTGCGCCGTGGCAACGACGACGGGGCCGGCGACGACTGAGCGCCGAGGGGCGCGCTCTGGCAGCGGCAGCCTGCGCCAAGGCTATCGCGCCTGTCGGAAAGAGCCTCGCAACCGCCGGAAAACGGGCTTTCAAAAGCCCGTTTGAACGCGCCTTTGAAGGCGCGTCAACCGCCGCGCCGCAAGCGATCGACGGAGCTCTGCAGCACGGGATGCCCCTGGCGCGCTCTGAAAGTGGCATCTGCAATCGACCAGTAGCCTGGGCAGATCGGGCTTGCATCGGCGGGTGAAGCGCGTATTTTGCCCTGCTCATGCCCGCGCGGGGCTTGGCTAGGCGGTCAAGTCGGTGTAGGGGCTGCACCAGTATTCCGAAGATTCCCCTGCCGCGTGCCGAAGGGCACCCGCAGCCAAAGACACCAGAGGTTGACCCATGGCCGTTCAGCAGAACCGCGTAACCCGTTCTCG
>SKNG01000146.1 GCA_007120685.1 Paracoccaceae bacterium
TCCCGGCAGGGCGGCGGCGATCCAGACCCAGCCATGCAGGCTGCCCGAGGCCACGCCCGAAAAGAAGGCCGAGATATTGCAGCCAAGGGCCATCCGCGCCCCGTAGCCCAGCATCAGCCCGCCCAGCACCGCCGCCAGCAGCGGGCGCAGGCCCAGCCGCAGCGTCGGCGCAAACCGCCCGGCCAGCCCTGCGGCCAGAAAGGCGCCCAGCACCAGCCCGACATTCATCAGATGCGTGGCATCCTGGATCAGGGGGCGGTGCAGCAGGTCGATGCGCGTGGGGTCTTCCCAGTAGGGCCAGAACACCGGGTCGGCCAGGCCCATCGCCTCGCCCGCCCGCGCGCCCCAGGTGGCAAAGGCCTGGGTGATGCCCCAGGGCCGCCCGGCCAGCACCAGCGTCGCGGCATTCAGAATAGCCAGCGCCAGCCCCGCCCAAGCCAGCGCCCAGGGGCCGGTCAGCAGCGTCGCGCCGGGGCGGCGAAAGAGCGGCTCCACCCCACCCTTCAAGCGCCGCTCGCGCGCTGCCAGCGCCCAGGCCAGGGCGGCGAAGACGGCCAGGTTGAGCGCCAGCGCCGGCCACAGCCCCAGGCTTGCCGGGATGGATACCGGCGGCAGGGCGGGCAGTGCCGCCCAGCGCTCGGCATCCCAGGCGCCCAGCGTCATGCCGATGATGAAGAACAGAAGCGTCACCGCCGTGCGCGTATCGCCGCCGCCCGCGGTGTAAAGGGTCCCCGAGGCACAGCCGCCCCCGATCTGCATCCCCACCCCGAACAGAAACGCCCCCAGCGCCACCTCCCAGCCGGCGGGAAAGACGAAGCCGCGCACCGGCTGACCCAGAAGCTGGCCTGCCTCCAGCGCCGGAAAGAAGATCGCCACGGCCAGGGCCAGCATCACCATCTGCGCCCGCACCGCCCCGCTGCGCCCCGTCACCCAGGCCGTTCGCCAGGCGCCGGTAAAGCCGAAGGCCGCGTGATAAAGCGCAAAGCCCAGACCCGCGCCGACGAGAAACAGCGTCGCCAGCCGTCCCGAGGCGCCGACCGCCACCCAGAGCGCGCCAGCGGCCAGGGCGGCACCGGCGAGGGTTGCCACCCAGGCTTGCGGTCTTGGCGGGCTCGCCGCGCTGGTGCTGCTGGGCATTGCCCCTCCCTGTGATCCATGTTGTGCCCGGTGGTTGGTCGAAGCGTAAGCCGCCGTGGTCCGGTTTCAACCCGGAAAGAGGGCAGGAGCAGGGCCGCCGCCGCAAGCAGCGATTTCAGGCCCGGGCAGATTCCGTGACGCGGAAATCGCCTGGCGAGGAGTTGTGCACAGGAAATTTCTCTTTACAGGGTTCCCGTTTTCGCACACCATATCTAGTAAGGGGCAAGAGAACCTAACCCCGCCTCTTGGATCCATCGCAGGTTATTGTGGGGTGGGCCGGAAAGGCAACCATGCCGGGCGGGGCCGAGCAGGGAAAGGCCGGGAAATGGCACTGGGCAATGACCATATCCTGACGGACGAGATCCATCCAATCGACATCGTCGAGACCCTGGCCGAGCATCGCGCCTGGGAATTCGACCGCATGGGCGACGATCAGATCGCCATGGCGGTGGAGGGGCAGTGGCGCAGCTATTCGGTGACCCTCGCCTGGTCCGGCGGGGACGAGACGCTGCGGTTGATCTGCACCTACGAGATGGAGCCGCCCGAGGCGCGGATGCCGGAGTTGATGGCGGTGCTGAACCAGGCCAACGACCTGATCTGGGGCGGGGCTTTCACCTACTGGGAGGCGCAGCGGCTGATGGTCTGGCGCTATGGTCTGCTGCTTTCCGGCGGGCAGGTGGCCGCGCCCGAGCAGATCGATCGGATGATGGATGCCGCGATTGCCAGTTGCGAGCGGTTCTATCCGGCGTTTCAACTGGTCGCCTGGGCCGATCGCAGCCCGGAAGAGGCCGTCAAGCTGGCCATTGCGCAGGCCTACGGGCGCGCCTAACCTGCCCCCGAAGCAAGGGGGACAGGATGGATTTGCAGGAACTGAACGCGCACGGGCTGGTGCTGCTGGGCTGCGGCAAGATGGGCTCGGCGCTGCTGGCGGGCTGGCTGGCGCGGGGGCTGGCGCCAGACGCCGTGCATGTGATCGAACCCTCGCCGTCGGACTGGCTGCGGGGCGTTGGGGTGCATCTGAACGGGCCGTTGCCGGAGTCGCCGGCGGTGGCGGTGCTGGCCGTCAAGCCGCAGATGATGGGCGCGGCGCTGCCGGCGTTGGCCAGGCTGGCCGGTTCGGGCACGCTGTTCGTGTCGATCGCGGCGGGCACATCGCTGGCCACGCTGGCGGCGGCGCTGGGCGGTGAGCCGTGCATCGTGCGGGCGATGCCGAACACGCCGGCAGCGGTGGGGCAGGGGATCACGGCGCTGATCGGCAATGCGCGGGCCGGCGCGGGCGATATGGCGATGGCCGAGGCGTTGATGGCGGCGGTGGGCCAGGTGGTGCGGCTGGAAAGCGAGGCGCAGATGGATGCGGTGACGGGGCTTTCGGGTTCCGGGCCGGCCTATGTGTTCCATCTGATAGAGACAATGGCGGCGGCGGGCGAGGCCGAGGGGCTGCCGCCGGCGCTGGCGCTGGATCTGGCGCGGGCGACGGTGGCCGGGGCAGGGGCGCTGGCCGTGGCGAGTGGCGAGGCGCCGGGAGTGCTGCGGGAGAATGTCACCAGCCCGGGCGGGACCACGGCGGCGGCGCTGGCGGTGCTGATGGACGAGGCCGCGGGGTTTCCGCCGCTGTTGCGCCGGGCGGTGGCGGCGGCGGCGGCGCGCGCGCGGGAGTTGGGGCAATGAGCGACGGGGCACCGGTGGCGGAAATCGGATTCGAGGATTTCCTGAAGGTGGACATAAGGGTGGGGACGGTGGTGGCGGCCGAGCCTTTCCCTCAGGCGCGCAAGCCCGCGCTGAAATTGCGCATCGATTTCGGGCCGGAAGTTGGCGAGAAGAAATCCTCGGCCCAGATTGTCGCGCATTATGCGGCTGAGGCGCTGGTGGGGCGGCAGGTGCTGGCGGTGGTGAATTTCCCGCCGCGCCAGATCGGGCCGGTGCGGTCGGAGGTGCTGGTGCTGGGGCTGGCGGATGAGGATGGCGAGATCGTGCTGATCGGTCCCGGGCACGCGGTGCCGGACGGGGCGCGGCTGTGTTGAGCGGGGCAGCGCCCGGCGCGCGCCCCA
>SKNG01000411.1 GCA_007120685.1 Paracoccaceae bacterium
CGCCGAGATACCGACCACGCGGCCGACGAAGAACAGCGCCACGCTGATCGACAGGAACATCACGGCGTGATCGCTTGGCATGCTGCTCCAGCCGGTCAGCATCCGTTCAGGCATGTCGACGGGCAGGTTGATTGCCACCGCCTCGTCATGGATGGGGCGGTCACGATATGGCAGGGTCAGTGCCAGAAGACGGCCCAGCGCGATGGCCGGTACCGATACGAAGAGCACGGCCAGCAGGGTTGCGCGCGCCGGGGAATCGTTACGGCGGGTAATCCAGAGGCCACCACCACAGAAGCACCAGCGGCCCGGCCTTCAGCAGCGCCCCGTCGCGCAGCGTGTTGATGAACCTGTCGAAAGCGGGCCATTGCCCGGCCGGCGCATTGATCAGATGCAGCAGATAAAGATCAACGGCGTTCAGCATCTCCATGGGTCGATCCTCGGGTCCTGGAATGGCGGCACACAGCCCTAGCCTGCACAGTCGCACCCGAATCTGGCGGGGTTTGGGCGCTGCCACGGCCTCGACCGGGCACCTTCGGCACGGTCGCCTGCGGCGCGATTTGGTATGCCATTGCATACATGTCTTCCCCTGATGGGGAAACTGGCGTAAGAGGCGCCTATCGATTCATGCCAGCACCGGAGGATTCATGTCCAAGATCAAGGTAGCCAACCCTGTCGTCGAACTCGACGGCGACGAGATGACCCGCATCATCTGGGACTTCATCAAGCAGAAACTGATCCTGCCCTATCTGGACATCGATCTGAAATACTACGACCTCGGCATCGAAGAGCGTGACCGCACCGACGACCAGATCACCGTGGATGCGGCGCATGCGATCAAGCAATATGGTGTCGGCGTGAAATGCGCCACCATCACGCCGGACGAACAGCGGGTCGAGGAATTCGGCCTCAAGCAGATGTGGCGCAGCCCCAACGGAACGATCCGCAATATCCTGGGCGGCGTGATCTTCCGCGAGCCGATCATCTGCCGCAACGTGCCGCGCCTGGTGCCGGGCTGGACGCAACCCATCGTCGTCGGCCGCCACGCCTTCGGCGACCAGTATCGCGCCACCGATTTCCTGTTTCCGGGCAAGGGCACGCTTACGATGAAATTCGTCGGCGAGGACGGCACGGTGATCGAGCGCGAGGTCTTCCAGTCGCCCGGCGCGGGCGTGGCGATGGGAATGTACAACCTGGATCAGTCGATCATCGATTTCGCACGGGCGTCGATGAACTACGGCCTGTCGCGTGGCTGGCCGGTCTATCTGTCGACCAAGAACACCATCCTGAAAGCCTATGACGGCCGCTTCAAGGACTTGTTCCAGAAGGTCTATGAGGAAGAATTCGAGGAGAAGTTCAAGGCTGCGGGCATCACCTATGAACATCGGCTGATCGACGACATGGTGGCCTGCGCGATGAAATGGTCCGGCGGCTATGTCTGGGCCTGCAAGAACTACGATGGCGATGTGCAGTCCGACACCGTGGCGCAGGGCTTCGGCTCGCTGGGCCTGATGACCAGCCAGCTGATGACGCCCGATGGTCAGGTGGTCGAGGCCGAGGCCGCGCATGGCACGGTAACGCGGCATTACCGCCAGCACCAGGCCGGCAAGGAGACCTCGACCAATTCCATCGCGTCTATCTTCGCCTGGACCGGCGGGCTGAAGCACCGCGCCAAGCTCGACGACAATGCCGAGCTGCTGCGCTTTGCCGAGACGCTGGAGAAGGTCACGGTGCAGGCGGTCGAGGACGGGCATATGACCAAGGATATGGCGCTGCTGGTGGGGCCAGAGCAGAAATGGCTCAGCACCATGGGCTATCTGGAAAAGGTCGACGAGTATCTGAACCGCGAACTGAAGGGCTAGGCCATGGGTTCCGGCCGGTGGATGTAGCACCGTGGGCGCTGTACGGCTCGCCTCGGTGCCCATCGTGGACAGGCTGTGGATCGGGGTTGCCCTGGGCGTGATCGCACTGGGTGCCCTGATCCAGTATCAGTCGCTGGTCTTCTGGTTCCGCCTCGGCGGCGGGGCATGGTCGCAGGGCGACTGGCTGATAAACCTGGCTGCGGGGCCGGTGCGCCGCGGGCCCTTCGGTGAGGCGCTGATCTGGTTTGCACAGGTCAGCGGCCTGCCGGTGCTGACGGTGCTGGCCGCGGTGCAGGTGACCCTGGCCACGCTGCTTTACGGGCTCACCTTCTGGTTGGTGGCGCTGCAGCGGCATGGCGCGGCGGTGCTGGCGGTGTTCAGCGCAGCCTTCTTCGTCTTCGTGGTGGGCACGCTGGACCTCGCAGGGATACGCAAGGAAATCATCGGGCTGGTGGCGATCCTGCTGCTGGCGGTGCCGGGCGGCGGGACGGGCCGGCTGGCGGCCTCTGGCGCGCTGGTCGCGGTGGGGGCCACGGGGCACGAATTGGGGGGTGCTGTTCCTGCCGGGCTGGCTGATCGCAGTGGCGTTGCTGCGGCCAGGCGCCTTGCCGCAATGGCCGGCGCGCGGGGTGATGGCGGCGACGGCGCTGGCGGTCGGCTGGGCGGCGCTCTATGCGATCCGTCACAGTCGGGTGGAGGATACCGCACCGATCTGCGATGCGATCCGCGAAGCGGGCCCGGTGGCGCCGGATTTCTGCGACGGGGCGATCGAATGGCTGGAACGCAGCGACGGGGCGTTCGAACAGGTGGTGCCGATCATCCAGGCGACAGGCTGGCATCTGGGGCTGTGGGCGCTGGGGGTGGCGCTGGCACTGGTGCCACTGGCGCGGCTGATGCAGATGTGCCAGGCTCCACGGCGCACGGTATTGATGCTGGCGGCCATGGCGATGCCCTTCCTGCTGCTGTTTCCGGTCGGGTTCGACTGGGGGCGATGGGTGATGATCCAGGTCAGCATAGTGTGCTTCGTGATGCTGGGGCTGATGGCACGCGGCCAGTTGGTGCCACGCGGCAGGATCAAGCCGGTAGAGCCGGCGATCTGGCTGGTCCTGGCAATGGTGACCGGCTTGAACCTGGCTCCGTTCCTGATGCCGCTCTCCTTCATGAGCAACGCACTCAGGGCGCTGGCCGGCGTCTGAACCGACCGGCCAGGCGTCGCGGCCGGTGGCAAGACCCGCCGGCTGCGGCAGGGCCTCGGGGGCGCAGCCCCCGGCGGGCCGAGGGGGCTCGATGCCCCCGAGGGCC
>SKNG01000233.1 GCA_007120685.1 Paracoccaceae bacterium
GGGCGCCACGGCACCTTACATAGCCATTCACAAACAGGAACCAAGCCCGCATCCCTTTCGAGGCCCCGATGGACTCTGCCGTGATTCAGCTACTCGTCCTTGCCGGTATCGCCGTTTTCCTGATCCTCAGGCTCAGGAGCGTCCTCGGCACGCGCGAGGGATACGAACGCCCGCCCGAACCCCTGCCGGGCAAGGCCGAGGGCAGCGGCAGCCGGCCAACCTTTGACGTGATCGAGGGTGGTGTGGACCATGACATTGCCGATCATGCCCCCCAGGGTTCGGATGCCGCCCAGGCTCTGGCATCCATGAAGCGGGTGGAGCCCGACTTCCATGTCGGCGACTTCCTGTCCGGTGCGCGGCAGGCCTATGAGATGATCGTGATGGGCTTCGAGCGCGGCGAGATGGACGATCTGGTTCCCTTCCTGTCGCGCGACGTGTTCGAGAGCTTCGACGAGGTGGTGCAGCTGCGCGAGCGCGAGGGGCTGAGCGTGGAGGCCAGCTTCGTCGGCGTGCGCGAGGTGGAACTGGAAGACGCCACCTATGACGAGAAGACAGGGCAGGCCGAAGTGACGGTGCGTTTTCTGGGCGAATTGACCTCGGTGGTGCGCAATGCGGCCGGCGATATCGTGGAGGGCGATCCGAACGCGATCAAGCAACAGCAGGATGTCTGGACCTTTGGCCGCACCATGGGGTCGGACAATCCGAACTGGAAGCTGGTCGGCACCGGCGGCTGACCTGGCGGCGGGCTTGGGCCAATGGATGCCCCGCAGGGCCAGAGCCGACGGGGCGGTCAGCTGCCGGGCAGGGGCAAAGAGCGTCTGAAGGGGCTGGTTGAAGGGCAGGGCGATGAGCCGGCGGCGCGGGCTGACCCCAGAGGATGCAGAGCTTTGGGAAAAGGTGGCGCGCGGCACCCGTCGCCTTGCCGCTGACTGCGTGCCCGAAGCGCCAATGCCGACAATCGACCGGCACCTTGACGAAAATCGCCTGAAATCGGGAAGTGGCCCACGTGGGCCAGCCGTTCCGGTCCCGGAAACGGGGCAGGATTCGGGTTTTCGGCGTCAGGTTAGCGCCACGGTCTCGCCGCTGGCGTTGCGCCCGACGGCGGCGCGCCCAAGGGCCGAACCCCTGCGCATGGATCATCGGCTGCACGGGCGTATGGTGCGTGGCAAGCTGGTCCCGGAAGCGCGGCTGGATCTGCATGGCATGACCCTGGCGCAGGCGCATGGGGCGCTTAACAGTTTCATCCTGGGCGCCGTGCGGCGGGGCCTGCGGCTGGTGCTGGTGATCACCGGCAAGGGGCGGGGCGGCAGCGGTCAGGGTTTCGATGACGGACCGCTGCCGCGCCGCGCCGGGGCCCTGCGCCAGGAGGTGCCGCACTGGCTGCGCAGCGCACCGCTGGGCGCCCATGTGCTGAACACCCATGCCGCCCATCGCAGCCACGGCGGCGACGGGGCGCTTTATGTCTATCTGCGCAAGGCCGGGTAACGGGTCTGCCGCCCGGGTTGTGTCGTCAAGCGGGTTTCTTGCATCGCCGGCGCATGGGCCTACCTTCTGGGCAGGGAAATCCTTGGTGCCGGCAGGATCCGCCGCCCGTGGCTTTCGGTCATCGGCTGCAGGATTACCTGGGTGGTATTCTGCAGGGTCAAAATCGTCGCCGGCAACAGCGGCAGGGCACCGGCCGGATCGGCCGACAGCGCGGCCTCCACCACGCCGAGTTGCGACAGCAACTGGATCAGCACCGGCGAGGTGCCGATGGTGAAATGCCCCCGCCCGGTGGAAAAGGCGCTGACATCGACCACGGTCAGTTCGAAATCGTCCAGCGCGCCGGCATCGGCCAGATTGCCCAGCCGCGCGGTCTCGCCGGTCAGCCGGGCCGAAAGCTGCAGGATCCGGTCGCGCCGCGAGCTGACGATCACGAAGGGCTGCGGCAACTGCCCGATGCGCCGGGCCTGCGCGCGAAACAGATCGACATCCAGATCCGGCGCGATCAGGATCACGCCGCCGATGCGGGCCAAGTTGGGGTCACGCTCGATGGCCATCTGGCGCATCACTTCCATGGTCAGATGCGCGCCCATCGAATGCGCGATCAGGACGATGTTCCGGCTGCCCGCCGCGCGGGTCTCGGCGATCATCGCCTGCATGCCGTCACGCGCGAAGAGCACGCTGTCACGGTCATGCGCATAGGCCAGCGGCACCCCCATCGAGGGCCAGGAGTAATGCAGCGCCACGCCGGGCAGCGCCAGGTCGTTGACCAGTTGCGCCACCCGGTAAACCCCTTCGATGAAGGGGGTATTGAAGCCATGCACGAAGATCACCGCATCGCGCTCGCCGGCCGGCCGTGCCGCGCGGGCGCGGGCGACAGCGGCACGAAAGCCCGGGGCGGTCAGGGCTTCCTGTTCGGTCAGGGTGAAATGGCGCGCGGGGTTCAACTGGGCCCCGCCGCGCGGCCGCGGCAAAGAGCCGGGGCGGCGTTCAGGCGGGATCGACACCATGTAGCGGGCGAAGCGCAATTCCGGCGCGCGCGCGAAACCGGGCACTGTCTGATCCGCCGCCTGCCCGCGCGTGGTCGCCACCAGGACCGGGCCTTGCACGGCGCCCGCCGGCGATTCCGGCACGAAATGGACAGTGCTGCGCTCGGCGCAGGCGGCAAGGAACGCCAGCGCGGCAAGGGCAAGGGCAGTGCGACGATAACGCATGGCGGCCTCGGGGTTCTGTCCAGTCAATAACGCGATCGGGCCGGTCCTGCATGACATGGATCAACCCGGCCGCGTTACTTTTCGTTTCCACCGGCCGAGGATCGTGGTTAGGGGAGGGGCATGAGGGATTTTGCCACCGCCGCCAAAGATGCCACCGACGCCCTGCGCGCGCTATTCGAGCCGACGCCGCTGCAGCGCAACGACCATCTGTCGCAGCGATTCGGGGCCGAGATCCTGCTCAAGCGCGAGGATCTGTCGCCGGTGCGGTCCTACAAGATCCGCGGCGCCTTCAACGCTATGCGTCAGGTGCTGGCGGCAAGGCCGGAACAGCGCATCTTCGTCTGTGCCTCGGCCGGCAATCATGCGCAGGGCGTGGCCTATGCCTGCCGGCATTTCGGGGTGCAGGGAGTGATCTTCATGCCGGTCACCACGCCGCAGCAGAAGATCGGCAAGACCCGCAC
>SKNG01000072.1 GCA_007120685.1 Paracoccaceae bacterium
AGGGGCTGCGCGGCATGGCGCGGGAAGAACTGCCCACCATGGGCGCGACGCTGAAGGCGGGCTGGCCCTATATCCTGGTCTTTGCGGTGCTGATCTATTTCATGATGTTCCGCCGGCAGGAAACCATCGCGCCCTTCTATGCCACGGCGCTGCTTCTGTTCATCAACCAGCTTTTCCCGTCCACACGGTTTGACCTGCGCGGCTTCATGCAGCTTTTCGTCAATGTCGGCCGGTCGCTGGCCGAACTGGTGGCGCTGCTCTTGGGCGTGGGGCTGGTGGTGGGGGCGTTCTCGGCGACCGGGCTGGCGGGGACGCTGGTCAACGATCTGGTGTTCCTGGCCGGCAACGAGGCGCTGCCGCTCCTGCTGATGGGGGCGCTGACGGCCTTTGTCTTCGGCATGGGGATGACGGTGACGGCCTGCTACATCTTCTTGGCGGTGGTGCTGGCGCCGGCGCTGGTGCGGGTGGGGCTGGACCCGCTGGCGGTGCATCTGTTCATCCTCTACTGGGGGATGGTGTCCTTCATCACGCCGCCGGTGGCGCTGGGCTCCTTCGCGGCGGCCACCATCGCCGGCACCAGTCCGATCCGCACGGCGGTGTCGTCGATGCGGCTGGGCAGCGTGATCTACATCATCCCGTTCTTCTTCGTGCTCAACCCGGCGCTGATCGGTCGCGGCACATGGGACGAGGTGCTGGTGGTCTTCGTCACGGCGCTGGTGGGGATCCATTTCATCGGCTCGGCGCTGCAGGGCTATGTCACCGGCCTGGGCGCCATGCGCGACGGGGCGCTGGGGCTCTTGCTGCGGCTCAGCCTGTTCGTGGGCGGGCTCTTCTTCGCCATGCCGGGGCTGGAGGCGATGGGGCTGACGCATCTGCACATGTCGCTGATCGGTCTGGCCATCGGCCTGCCGGCGCTGCTGGTGACCCGTGCCCACAACCGCCCGGCCTGAACGCCTGACCCGGGAGGTCGTGCAGGGCGCCGACCAAATCGATTGAAGTAATCGATTTGCAAGCGCCTTACTTCAAGGCGCTTCTTCGCTCCACGGCGACGGGCGCGCGTCATGCCGTGGCTGTGCAACCAGCCCAGAACCGCCCCTGACGCCCGGGCGGTTGCGGCACGGCGGTTCAGTAGCTGTAATCGGCGTAGATGCGGGTCAGATCGCCCTGCCAGTCGCCGTGATATCGCGCCAGTAACTCATCTGCCGGGGTCTGGCCGGTCTCGATACTATCCTTGAGCGCGTTCAGGAAATGTGTCTCGTCCGGCAGCATGCCGCCTGCGCCCTGCCGCGCCCGCGCCTTCAACCCGGCTTCGGCCAGCGCCACCACCTCGCGCGCCAGATCGTGCATGCTGATCCCGCCGACCCGCGCCGCCAGCCCGTCCACGCTGGCCGCCACGCGCAGCGCCTCGCGCGTCTCCGCGTCCCAGCCCTTCGCCAGGTCCCAGGCCGCATCCAGCGCGCCCTGGTCATACATCAGCCCCACCCATAGCGCCGGCAGCGCGCAGAGCCGCCGCCAGGGGCCGCCATCCGCGCCGCGCATCTCGATGTATTTCTTCACCCGCGCCTCGGGGAAAATCGTGGTCAGATGGTCGGCCCAGTCCGACAGCGTCGGCACCTCGCCCGGCAGGGCGGGCAGGCGGCCATCCAGAAAGTCGCGGAAGGACATGCCCAGCGCGTCGATATAGACGCCGTCGCGATAGACGAAATACATCGGCACATCGAGCGCGTAATCGACCCAGGCATCGAAGCCGAAACCATCCTCGAAGACGAAGGGCAGCATGCCGGTGCGGTCGGCGTCCAGATCGCGCCAGATGCGGCTGCGCCACGATTTGTGGCCGTTGGGCTGCCCCTCGAAGAAGGGGGAATTGGCGAAAAGCGCGGTGGCGACGGGTTGCAGCGCCAGCGCCACGCGCAGTTTCTGCACCATGTCGGCCTCTGACGCAAAATCCAGATTCACCTGCACCGTGCAGGTGCGATACATCATCTGCGTGCCATGACTGCCCACGCGGCCCATGTAATCGGTCATCAGCCGGTAACGGCCCTTCGGCATCATCGGCATGTCCTCATGCCGCCAGATCGGCGCCGCGCCGAGCCCGATGAAGCCGATGCCCAGATCGTCGGCCACCGATTTCACCTGGCGCAGATGCTCGTTCACCTCGTCACAGGTCTGATGGATGGTCTCCAGCGGCGCGCCGGAAAGCTCCAGCTGGCCGCCGGGTTCCAGGCTGACATTGGCGCCGTCCTTGACCAGACCGATGATATTGCCCGCCTCCAGCACCGGTTCCCAGCCGAAACGGTCGCGCAGCCCCTCCAGCATCGCCTTGATCGAGCGCGGGCCGTCATAGGGCAGGGGCATCAGATTGTCGTGGCAGTAGCCGAATTTCTCGTGCTCGGTGCCGATGCGCCAGTCGGCGCGCGGCTTGCAGCCCGAGGCCAGGTACTCGGCCAGTTGTTCGCGATGCTCGATCGGCCCGCCGCCGGATTGAGGGATGGACATGGGCTGCGCTCCGGTCTGGCTTTCCTGGCCGCTCTGACCTGTATTGCCCGCGCGCTCAAGTCAAGAGTGCAGCCGCAGCATCGCGGCGCCAGACTGGCCGGGCGCGCGGGCCGGGGCCGGCGGCGGCCATGCGGGTCAGATGCGCCGGGTCCAGCCCGGGCAGGCTGACAAAGGCGTCGAACAGCGCCTCCGCCCCCGTGGCGTCGATGGGGATGGCCAGATGCTGCCCGCCCGGCCCCATCACCACCCAGCGCCGGCCATCGGCGGCAAGCGAGATCTGCGTGATCTCGTCCAGCGCGATGAAACCGCCACCCACGGCATCGCCCGGCGCGAACCAGGCAATCTGCCCCTCCACCACCTGCACCACCCCCGGCCCGGGCGCCGCACCGGGCGCCAGGAACCGGGCCCGCCGCGCCCCGTTCACCGCCAGCGCCAGCCCGGCCAGCGCCACCAGCCCACCCAGACCCTTGATCAGCGCGGCGGGCTGGGCGAGCATCCACGCCCCCAGCCCCGCCAGCGCCAGCCCCACCAGCGCCTCGCGCCAGCGCCAGACCATTGCGCGGACCTCTGGCCGGATCATGGCCGCGCCTCCACCCAGTCGCCCACCGCTGCCTGCCAGAGCGTGATCGCCGCCACGGCGGCGGTGTCGG
>SKNG01000026.1 GCA_007120685.1 Paracoccaceae bacterium
AGCCGGTCGAGCATCTTCACCTTCAGCCTCGTGCCGGCCACCGCCAGATCGGGGCGGACATAGCCCAGGCCGATGGACTTGCCGAACACCACCGAATAGCCGCCCGAGGTCAGACGCCCGACCTTTTCATCGCCCAGGTAAAGCGCCTCGCGGCCCCAGGGATCGGCATCTTCCGGCCCGTCGATGAGCAGCGTGCAGCATTTCGAGCGGATGCCGGTGGCGGCCATGGCGTCCTTGCCGTGGAAATCCTTGGTCATGTCGACGAAGCGCGGCAGGTCGGCTTCCAGCGGCGTGGCATCGCGGCCCAGTTCGTTGCCGAAGGCGCGGTAGCTCTTTTCCTGCCGCAGCCAGTTTTGAGCCCTTGCGCCGACGAGTTTCAGGCCGACGCCCTCGCCCGCCGCCATGAGCTGATCGAAGAGGTAATTCTGCATCTCGATGGGGTGGTGCAGCTCCCAGCCCAGCTCGCCGGTATAGGCCACGCGGATGGCGCGGACCGGGCACATGCCCAGCTCGATATTGCGCATCGACAGCCAGGGAAAGCGCTTGTTGCCCAGCACGGTGGCGGGATCGGCATCCTTGACCAGCTTGCCCAGCAGATCGCGCGATTTCGGCCCGGCGACGGCGAAGACGCCCCATTGCGTGGTCACGTCATGGATGTCGATCCAGCCGAAATCCGCCATCCGGTCCTCGGCGGCCTTGCGCAGGTAGTCGCCGTCATAGGCGGTCCAGGCCCCGGCCGAAATCAGGTAGTATTCATGCTCGGCCAGCCGGACGATGGTGTATTCGGTGCGCGTGGTGCCCGCCTCGGTCAGCGCGTAGGTCAGGTTGATGCGGCCCGTTTTCGGCAGCCGGTTGCAGGTGAACCAGTCAAGGAAGGCCGTGGCGCCGGGGCCGCGGACCAGATGCTTGGTAAAGGCCGTGGCGTCGATCATGCCGACGCCCTCGCGGATCGCCTTGGCCTCGTCCACCGAATACTGCCACCAGCCCCCGCGGCGGAAGCTGCGGGCGTCATGGTCGAAGCTGTCGGGCGCGTCCAGAGGGCCGAAATAGTTGGGCCGCTCCCAGCCGTTCACCGCGCCGAACTGGGCGCCGCGGGCCTTCATCCGGTCGTAGCTGGGCGCGGTGCGCAGCGGGCGGCAGGCCTCGCGTTCCTCATCGGGGTGGTGGAGGATGTAGACGTGTTCGTAGCATTCCTCGTTCTTGCGGGCGGCATATTCGGTGGTCATCCAGTCGCCGTAGCGCTTGGGGTCCAGCGATGCCATGTCGATCTCGGCCTCGCCCTCGGTCATCATCTGGGCGAGGTAGTAGCCTGTGCCGCCGGCGGCGGTGATGCCAAAGGAAAAGCCCTCGGCCAGCCACATGTTGCGCAGCCCCGGCGCGGGGCCGACCAGCGGGTTGCCATCGGGGGTGTAGCAGATCGGGCCGTTATAGTCGTCCTTCAGCCCCACGGTTTCCGAGGACGGGATGCGATGGATCATCGACATGTATTCTTCCTCGATCCGCTCCAGATCGAGCGGGAACAGATCGGCGCGGAAGCTTTCGGGCACGTCATAGAGAAAGCGCGCGGGCGCGCCCCGCTCATAGGGACCGAGGATCCAGCCGCCGCGCTCCTCGCGCACATACCATTTGGCGTCGGCATCGCGCAGCACCGGGTGCTCGGGGCTGCCTGCCGCGCGGTAGTCGCGCAGCGCCGGGTCGGGTTCGGTGACGATATACTGATGCTCGACGGGAATGGCGGGAATCTTGATGCCCAAGAGCCGCGCGGTGCGCTGGGCGTGGTTGCCGGTGGCGGTGACCACATGCTCGGCGGTGATCTCGAAACGCTCGTCCGAGGGCACCAGATTGCCGCCCTTTTCCACCATCTTCGTGCAGGACACGACCCACTCGCTGCCCGTCCAGCGATAGCCGTCGACCTGCACGCGGCGCATGATCTCGGCACCGAATTGGCGCGCGCCTTTGGCCATGGCCTGGGTCACGTCGGCCGGGTTGATGTAGCCATCGGTGGGGTGATAGATCGCGCCCCGCAGGTCCTCGGTCCGCACCAGCGGCCAGCGGTCCTTGATCTGCGCCGGCGTCATCCACTCATAGGGGATGCCCACCGTCTCGGCGGTCGAGGCATAGAGCATGTATTCATCCATGCGCGCCTGGGTCTGGGCCATGCGCAGATTGCCCACCACATAGAAGCCGGCATTCAGGCCGGTCTCGGCCTCGAGCTGCTTGTAGAACTTCACGCTGTAGTCGTGGATATGGCTGGTGGCGTAACCCATGTTGAACAGCGGCAGCAGGCCGGCGGCGTGCCAGGTCGAACCGGCGGTCAAATCGTCGCGCTCCAGCAGCAGCGTATCCCAGCCCGCCTTCGCCAGGTGATAGGCAATCCCGGTGCCCACCGCACCACCGCCGACGACGAGGGCTTTCACATGGGTCTTCATGGCGGTGCTCATGGCGCGACTCTCCGATCTGGTCCGGCTGCACCATGCAATACCATGCCGGCGCCGGCCCCGCAGGCCCGACGCGTCATGCGTGAAAAGCGACACATCGTCCGGCGCGGCGGCGCCCCGCCGACCGTGCCCCCGGAAAGGGCCGCACGGAAGCTCTTGCAGGCGCGCCAGCGGTCAGGCGGCGGCGCTGGTGGCAAAGCACGCGGCCATGATCCGCCCGTGCCAGTCGGCCAGCGCCGGCAGGCTGCGCGCGTGAGCGGCTACCGGGCCGCGCATCGGCCAATGCAGCATCGGCGCCACCTGCCCCCAGACCGCGAAATCGGCCAGCGCGGGGGCGTCGCCGCCCAGCCAGCCATCGCCCTCTTCCAGGCACAGCGCCAGCCCGTCAAGCTGGCGCCGGCCCAAATCGGCGATGACCTGCGCCTCCAGCCGGCCGATACCGCGCGCATGCAGCTGGCGGCTGAAATGGCGGATCATGCGCGACGTGATCAACCCGGCAAGCACCGGCGGCGCCAGGCTGGCGACGATGCGGCGCATCTCGGCGGCGCCCTCGGGATGCACGAACAATTCCCATTCAAGGATCTGATGAAACCGCTCCTCAAAGGCGATCTTCAACGCATCGGCACGGGCCTCGCCGGCGTTGTTGACAGGCAGCGGATCATCCATGCCCTGCCGCTTTGCCAGATGGGCGATGATGGC
>SKNG01000275.1 GCA_007120685.1 Paracoccaceae bacterium
GAACCCGAAGCCAACCGAGGCCGAGGTGCGCCACTACCTGGAAGGCAACCTGTGCCGCTGCACCGGCTATCACAATATCGTCAAGGCGGTGCTGGCGGCATCGGGGCAGGATGTCGGCGATTCAGGGGCCGTGGCGGCAGAGTAGGAAGACGGGACGACACGGCGGGGACTGATCGGTGCCGGTCATACGCCTGTCGGCGATATAGACGGGCCCCTGAGGCGCGCGCGCTCCTGGGGCGATGGGGAAGTAAGGGAGCGGCAGGGATGTATGCCTTCGATTTCGTGAAACCCGCCTCGCTGGACGAGGCCGTGGCGGCGCTGGGCCAGGAGGGGGCGCAGCCGCTCGCCGGTGGGCAGACGCTGCTGCCCTCGATGAAGCAGCGGCTGAATGCGCCCGAGGTGCTGGTCAGCCTGCGCGGCATCCTCGAACTGCGGGGCATCTGCCGGGAAAGCGATGCCGTGGTGATCGGCGCGGCGACCACGCATGCGCAGGTGGCGGCCGATCTGGCGGCGGACTATCCGGGGCTGGCGGCGCTGGCCGGGCAGATCGGCGATCCGGCGGTGCGCAACATGGGCACCATTGGCGGGTCGCTGGCCAATAACGACCCCTCGGCCTGCTATCCCGCCGGGGCACTGGGATCAGGCGCCACGGTGGTGACCAATGCGCGCGAGATTACGGCGGATGACTTCTTTCAGGGCATGTTCACCACGGCGCTGGACGAAGGCGAAATCATCATCGCGGTGCGTTTTCCGATCCCGCAGCGCGCGGCCTATGCGAAATTCCTGCAGCCGGCCTCTCGCTTCGCGCTGACGGCGGCTTTCGTGGCGCAATTCGCCGACGGGGTGCGGGTGGCGATCACCGGCGCGTCGGAGGAAGGCGTCTTCCGCTGGGCCGAGGCCGAGGCGGCGCTGTCGGCCGATTTCCGGCCCGAGGCGCTGGCGGGGTTGAGCATGCCGGCCGAGGGGATGATCGGTGATCTGCATGGCACGCCGGAATATCGCGCGCACCTGGTCGGTGTGATGACCCGCCGGGCCGTCGCGGCGGCGGGCTGAGCCGGCAGGGTGGGGGGCTTTGCCCCCCGCCCGCTGGCGCGGGCTCCCCCAGAGTATTTCAGGCAAGATGAAGGGGCCCCGTCTTGGGGCTTCTTTCATCTGGGTCAGTCGCGGGCCAGCACCTGGGCGCATTGTTGCGGCAGGTCGGCCATGGTGAACTCGCGCGGGTGGCGGCGGCGGGGGGCGGGTTCACGCTCGGTCCGTGGCGGTGGGTCCAGGAAGTCGGTCACCCACCACATCAGCGTGTCGTCGCAGCCGTTGCCGCCGTTTGACAGCTCCGCCACCGTGGGTGTCTGGGTTTGGCAGTTGCGCGAGTCCCGGGGGCAGCGCAGGCGGACATGGAAGTGGAAATTGTGGCCCACGGCGGGGCGGATGCGTTGCAGCCAGGGGGTATCGGCCGGGGTGGCGGTGCGGCACATCTCGATCTTCACGGCGGCGGCGACGAAGATCCGATCCACCCGCGGGTCCGAGGCCGCGGCGCGCAGAAGGGCGTGGTGCTGGGGCGTCCAGTTGGCGTTGACGCTGCGCTGATCCTGCGTGCGCACCGAGATCGAGCTGATCGATTCGCGTTCGGCCCTGGTCAGGTTCAGCCGTGGGGGCGGCAGCATCCAGATATCGATATCGAGCCCGATCTGGTGGCTGGCATGGCCCGAGGTCATCGGCCCGCCGCGCGGCTGGCTGATATCGCCGACATAGAGCCCCCGCCAGCCGATGCGCACCGCCTCGCGGCTCAGGTCCTGCACATAGGCGATCGCCTCGGGGTGGCCCCACATGCGGTTGCGCGACAGCCGCATCGCCTGCCATGTGGGGCCGGTTTCGGGCAGCGCCACCAGCCCGTCCGCGCAGCCCCGGGCATAGGAGCCGACGGCCTGCGGGCGCGCCAGCGAGGGCAGGGCATGGGCGCCGAACAACTGGTTGGCCAGTTGCTGTGCGCTGGCGGGCTGCGCGGGGGCCAGCACCGACACGGCCATCAGCGCCAGCGGAAGAAACGCGGCCAGCAGGGCGCTCAGGCAGCAGCGGGCGGTGGGGTGCATTTGAATTCCGGTTCGCCTTCGGGTTCGACCCAGTATAGCAGGATCAGCCCGATCACGAACAGCCCGATCAGGGGTGTCACGCCCAGTCGCTGGCTTTCGGTCAGCATGGTTGCCAGCGCGATCAGCCCCGGCGCCAGAAAGGACAGAACCTTGCCCGACAGCGCGTAAAGCCCGAAGCCCTCGGTCATCCGCTCGGGGTCGGCCTGGCGCACCATCATCGTGCGCGAGGCCGCCTGCAGGCTGCCCCCGCCCACGCCGATCAGCGCGCCGCAGATGTAGAACACGGTATCCGGTAGCGTCGATCCCTGCTCGACCGGGATGAAAAGCACCATGGTCCGGTCGGTGCTGATGATGATGGTGCAGACGCCGATCAGCAAGAGGATCATGGCGATGATCACCGGTTTCGGCCCCAGCCGGGAATCCAGCCGCCCGCCGACCCAGCAGCCCAGCGCCCCCACCGCCGCGGCGAGGATGCCGAAGGTCCCGATCTGGATGATCGACCAGCCCAGCACGCCCGCGGCATAGATGCCACCGAAGGCATAGATGCCGTTCAGCCCGTCCCGATAGATCATCGAGGATCCCAGATAGGCAAACAGGCTGCGCCGGCCGGGCAGGGCGCGCAGGGTGTTCTTCAGCTCGCGCAGGCCGCGCTTGACAGCCCCCCTGGCTTTCTGCGGGGTGGGGGGCTCCTTCACCCAGAGGAAGAAGGGGATGACGAAGACGATATACCATAGCGCCGAGAACGGCCCCACGGCGCGCGTGCCCTCTCGCGCTTCCGGGTCAAGCCCCAGAACCGGCTCGATACCGATGAGCGTGACGCCGTCGTCGCCCTCGGCCAAAAGCGCCAGCATGATCGCCAGCGATACAAGCCCGCCGATGTAGCCCAGCGCCCAGCCGGTGCCCGAAATCCGCCCCCATTCCGAGCGTTTGCCCAGTGTCGGCAGGATCGCGTTGGTGAAGACGATGCCGTATTCCAGCCCCACCATGCCGATGGCAAAGGCCACCAGGATCAGGATGATCGTCGTGGTGTCGGCATCGGGCAC
>SKNG01000486.1 GCA_007120685.1 Paracoccaceae bacterium
CTGGCCGCGCCGTCCGGGCTTCCCGCCGCGCCGCAGGCCGGCGGCGATGCGGCGCTGACGGCAGCGACGGACCCGGGCGAAAGCCTGCCCCGGGCGTTCTTGCTGCGCGGCACCGGCGAGGTCGAACTCATCGATCGCGCGCCGCAGGTGATGGACAATATCGTGATCGACACGATCGGCTATTCGGCCGCGGGCGCGGTGCAGATCTCGGGGCGTGCCGCGCGGGCCCAGCCTGACGGGGCGTTGCGCGTCTATCTGGACAATCGCCCCGTCGCCGTGGCCCGGGCCGAAAGCGGCGACTGGCGGCTGGACCTGCCGCAGATCGATCCCGGCGTCTACACCCTGCGGGTCGATCAACTGGGCGAGGACGGGCGCGTGATCTCGCGTTTCGAGACCCCGTTCCAGCGCGAGACGCCCGAGCGGCTGGCCCAGGCGCTGGCGACTCAGGCGGCGGTGCAGGCGGCGGCGCAGCAGGCGGGCGAGGCCGAGCGCGCGGCAGCACCCGGGCCAGAGGCGCCCGCGATACCGCCGGTCGCCGGCGCCTCGCCCGACCCCTTGCCGCTGCCCCGGCCTGTCACCCGGCTTGACGCGCCCGCCGGCCCGGCCGTTCCCCAACCCCATGCCCCGGCACCGGCTGCGGCACAGGGCGTGGCCCGCCCCGGCATCACCCTGATCACGGTGCAGCCCGGCCAGTCGCTGTGGCGGATATCGGATGCTCATTATGGCGACGGCATACAATGGGTGCAGATCTTCCGCGCCAATCGCGACCAGATCCGCAATCCGAACCTGATTTTCCCCGGACAGGTTTTCACCCTGCCCGAGTGAGCCCCGCCGGCCAACCGCGCCGGCTGCTGGCGGCATGGTTGAGAGGGGCTATTCGGCCAGCCGGTGCCAGTCGGCGACGTTCCACAATTCGCTGTCCCAGGTGTTCAGCACGACGCCGCCCAGGCTGGTCGCATGGGCCGAAACCCGCCCGCGATGCACCAGCGGCAGGATCACGTATTGCTGCACCAGCATGTCGTTGAGCGCGCGCGCCAGTTGCGCGCGCTCCTGCGGGTTCGCCGTCCGGGTCAGTTCCAGGTGCAGCGCGTCATAGGCCGGATCGCAGAAGCGCGGGATGTTGGCGCCCTGCCAGTCGGTTTCCGGCCGCGGCTCCTGCCCACAACGCCAGGCACCCAGATAGGCCTGGGGGTCATTGCCGCTGAACTGGTTGGCGTAAAGCTGCAGATCGGCGTGAAAGCGTTGCAGCGTGTCCGGCGAGGCCGGATCGCCGCCGAAATAGACCGCTGCGGGAATGTCGCGCAGCATCGTTTCGACCCCGATCTCGCGCCACCACTGGGCGATCAGCGCCTGATAGTCCTGCCGCACCGGCGAGGTGGAGGTGACCAGTTCCACCGCCAGCCGCCGCCCGTCGCGCTGGCGGATACCGTCCGGCCCCGGCGTCCATCCGGCGGCATCGAGCAGCGCCCGGGCGCGGTCGGGGTCCGGCAGCAGGCAGGCGTCATTGGCATCCGAGGCAAAGGCGGGCGGCGCCGGCACCAGGTTGCAGGTGGCGCGGCCGGCCTGGCCGTAGCCTACCTCGGCCAGAAGCTCGCGGTCGATGGCTAGGCTGAGCGCCTGACGCAGGCGGATATCGCCCAACAGCGGATGCGGCGCAGCGCGGGTCGAGCGGATGTCGGCGGGCAGCGTCGGGTCGGGGTCGGTCAGGTTGACCTCGATGCGTTCGACCAGCGTGCCGAAACCCACCGCCACCATGCCCCGCCCGCCGCGCGCGATGTCGGCCAGCGCCGGCCAGGCCAGTTGCAGGTTCCAGGCATAATCCATCGCGCCGGTTTCCAGCACCGCGCGCGCGGCGGCCTCTGCATCGCCACCGCCATGGACGGTCAGCGTGGCGAAGAACGGCCTTTCGGGGTGGCGGAAATGCGGATTGGCGCGCATCTCGGCGCGCTGGTCGGGCTGGAAATCCGTCACCATGAAGGGGCCGGTGCCGATGGGGGCCAGGCTGGCGGCCAGACAGGCGGGCGAGAACGGCCCGGCGGCATCCTCTGCAGGCGGCGTCGCGGTCGCCGCGCCCGTCTCCGGAACCACCCGGCGCATGCAGGGGGCGAATTGCGCGGCTTGCAGCACCGGCGTGAAGGGACCCACGAAGGCGTTCAGCGGCCGGGTCTGCGGCTGATCGAAGCTGATGCGCAGGCGGCGGTCGTCCAGCGCCTCTACCGCGTCGATCCCGGCGAAGAAATGGGCCGAGGCGCAGCCGGTGTCCGCCTGCATGCAGTAGTGCGCGGTAAAGGCCGCGTCCTCGGCCGTGACCGGCGATCCGTCTGACCAGCGCAGCCCGGGGCGCAGCTGCCAGGTGACCGACATCAGATCCGGCGCGATGCCGCCATTGGCGCGGGTGGGGATGGTTTCGGCCAGCCAGGGCACCAGCCGCCCGGCCGCATCGTGGCGCGCCAGCGGCTCCAGTACCAGATTGGCGCTGTCGATGTCCTTGGTCCCGGCCGAGCGGTAGGGGTTCAGGATCGACGGCGCCTGCCAGTAGAGAATGTCCAGATGCCCGCTTGACCCGCGTTCGGCGGCAAGGGGGGCGGGCGTCAGCGCCAGCATGCCGGCGAACAGCACCGGCGCGGCGCCAAGGCCGGTCCGGGCGCCGGGCTGCCCGGCGTTTCGTCCGGGCTCGCTGCGCGCTGTGCGTGTCATCCGGGCCTTGCCCCGCGGGACCTGTCGCCGGTGACGATTGCCGGAAATCCCTCTGCACCGCAAGCCGTCTTCGGAACCTGTGATCGCGATTGGTGGATCGCGGACGCGTCGCCCTGCTTGCCCCTTGCCACCCGGGCCGGAAGCGGCGAGGGTGGTGGCGAAGCTTATCTGCGCAAGGACCTGTCAGCCATGCCCATCCGCAACCGTTTTGCCGAAATGCTGCCCGATATCACCGCCTGGCGGCGCGATTTTCACGAGAACCCCGAACTGCTGTTCGAGGTGCATCGCACCGCCGCGCTGGTGGCCGAGCGGCTGCGCGCCTTCGGCTGCGACGAGGTGGTGGAAGGCGTGGGCCGCACCGGCGTGGTGGCGGTGATCCGGGGCCGGGCCGACACGTCGGGCCGGGTGATCGGCCTGCGCGCGGACATGGACGCGCTGCCGATTGCCGAGGCGACGGGGGCGGACCATGCCTCGAAAGTGCCGGGCTTGATGCATGCCTGCGGCCATGACGGGCACACCGCGATGCTGCTGGGCGCGGCGAAATACCTGGCCGAGACGCGGAATTTCGACGGCACCGTGGTGGTGATCTTCCAGCCCGCCGAGGAAGGCGGCGGCGGCGGCAAGGTGATGTGCGACGAAGGGCTGATGGACCGCTGGGGCATCCAGGAGGTCTATGGCATGCACAACATGCCCGGCCTGCCGCTGGGCCAGTTCGCCATCCGCGAGGGCGCCTTCTTCGCCGCTACCGACGAATTTACCATCACCGTCGAGGGCAAGGGCGGCCATGCCGCCAAGCCGCACGATGCCGTTGATCCCACGGTCGCCGCCGCGCATCTGGTCACCGCGCTGCAGACACTGGCCAGCCGCAATGCCGATCCGGTGAAGCAGCTGGTGGTCTCGGTGACCTCCTTCGTCACGTCCTCGACGGCCTATAACGTGATCCCGCAATCGGTGGAATTGCGCGGCACGGTGCGCAGCCTCGATGCCGAAACCCGCGCCCTGGCCGAGACGCGCATGCGCGAGATGGTGCCGGGGCTGGTGGCGGCGCTGGGCGCCACCGCCCGGCTGGATTTCAAGCGCGGCTATCCGGTGATGGTCAACAGCCCCGAGCAGACCGATTTCGCCGCCGAGGTCGCGCGCGAGGTGGCGGGCAGCTGCCTGCCCGCGCCACTGATCATGGGCGGCGAGGATTTCGCCTACATGCTGGAGGAGCGGCCCGGCGCCTACATCCTGGTCGGCAATGGCGACACGGCGATGGTGCATCACCCGGCCTATGATTTCGACGACAACGCCATCCCGGCGGGCTGCAGCTGGTGGGCCGGCGTGGTGGAACGCCGGATGCCGCTGGCGGCATGAGCGCGGCGGTGCTGGAACAGGCCGAACTGGCGGCACTGACCGGGCTGCGGCGGGCACTGCATCAGATGCCGGAGCTTTCGGGCGCCGAGCAGGAGACCGCGGTGCGCATCGCGGCGGAACTGGCCGGCACCGGGGCGCAGGTCGTTACCGGGCTGGGCGGGACCGGCGTGGCGGCGGTGTTCGACAGCGGCCGGCCCGGGCCGTCGGTGATGATCCGCGCCGAACTGGACGCGCTGCCGATCACCGAGACGGGCACCCCACCCTGGGCCTCGCGCCGGCCCGGCTGGGGGCATATGTGCGGCCATGACGGGCATATGACGATCCTGGTGGGTCTGGCGCGGCGGCTGGCCCGGCAGGGGCCGGCGCGCGGCCGGGTGGTGTTGATCTTCCAGCCGGCCGAGGAAACGGGCGCCGGCGCGCAGGCGCTGCTGGACGATCCGCGCTTCCGGGCGCTTGCCTGCGACTGGGCTTTCGCGCTGCACAACATGCCGGGTCTGGCGCGGGGCCGGGCCTGGCTGAAGGCGGGGACGGTGGCCTGCGCCTCGGCCGGGCTGGTGATGCGGCTGGACGGCAAGACCTCGCATGCCTCGGCGCCGGAAGCCGGCATCTCGCCCGCCGGGGCGGTGGCGCGGCTGATCCCGGCGCTGGAAGGGCTGGGTGGGCCGCCGCTGCCGGGGGGTGGCGACGCGCCCATCGGCCCCGGTTTCCGGCTGGCGACGCTGTGCCATGCGCGCGTCGGCGTGCGGGCGCTGGGCATCGCGCCGGGCGAGGCGGAACTCATCGTCTCGCTGCGCGCCCATGACGACGCGGGGCGCGACGAGATGCTGGCCCGCGCGCAGGCGCTGGCCGAGGCCGAGGCCCGGGCTGCCGGGCTGGCGCTGCGCATGCATCAAGAAGAGGTCTTTGCCGCCAGCGTGAATGACGAACAGGCGGTGGCGCAAATGGCTGCGGCGCTGGACGCGGTGGGCATCCCGCATGACCCCGGCACCCTGCCGATGCGCGCGTCCGAGGATTTCGGGCTGTTCGGCCGGGTATCGCAATCGGCGATGGTGTTCCTGGGCGCGGGCGAGGCCCACCCGATGCTGCACAACCCCGATTACGATTTCCCCGATGCGCTGATCGCGCCGGGCGTGGCGCTGTTTCAGAGACTGGCGCGGGATCTATGCGGATAAGGCGTGATCGCGTCAGATGGCAGAGACCTTCCCAGGTGGCGCCTCATCTCTCCGCTTCATCAATACCGGTACTGCCGTGGTGATGACCGGACAAGGCCAGGTCCTCGGGCCAACGCTCGGGCTGTGCGCGAGAACGCGCGTTCGAACGCGCGTGGCACGGGCCTTCGAAGGCCCGTTCCTGGCGATGCCAGCACGGCACTCAGGTTTCTCGGGTCTTATCTGACCAGATCGCGCTTCAGCTCCCGCCGCCCGGTCAACTGCAGATCCCCTGCGGCGCATCCCCGCCCGCCGGGACCAGCACCGGCAGGTCCAGCGGCCGCTCGGCAACCGGCATCGCCGCCGACAGCGTCTCGCGCAGCCGGGCGGTTCGCGCGCCCTCCGGATCGAGCGTTGCGCAGCAGATGTATTCCTCTACCAGCACCGCCTGTTGCTCATAGCCGAAATCCAGGAAATCGGCGGGGCTGTCGGGGTCGAACAGATAGGGGTCGGTCAGCGTGGCATGCTCCAGCGCGGCGCGCAGCGGTGTGTAGCCGGTCAGCGCGCGGTTCTGCCATTGCCAGACATGGGTCAGTTCATGCGCGATGAACATCGCCGCCAGCAGGTTTGCCGCCCCGTCGACCCGCGCGGCGAAATCGGGCCGGAACAGCGCCGGGCGCAGATGCACCCAGCTGCCCAGCACCACCCCTGCCGTGCGGCCCGTGATCACCGGCCCCTCGGGCGGCGGCAGGATCCGCTCGCGGCAGGTTACGCGCGGGCGCACCGGATAGCTTTGCCGGGTGATCCCCACCAGCCCGTTGTCGATCAGCCGCACCCGGTCCTGATCCAGCGTGTCGCCGAAAAGCCGCGTGGCCAGCTCCGCTTCGCCCGACCCCAGCGGGCGGGAACAGGCCGCAAGCATCGCCAGCGTGGCCAGAAGCAGGGGCAGGGCGCGGAATCGGGCGCGGGGCAGGATGGTGGGACGCATGACGCGATACCGCCCGCTTGCGTTCCGCGCGTCAAGCGCAAATCCCGCGCCGCGCCCTGCCGCTGCGTCACGCTTCAGCGACCGGCGCGGGATTGCTAGCCTTGCCATGTCAGTCAGACGGGGGAACCGCCAATGATCGTGCTTCACCATGCCGCGCAGTCGCGGTCGTTTCGTGTGCTGTGGTTCCTGCATGAGGCCGGCATTCCACACCGCCTGGAACGCCACAGTTTCGGCGGCAAGGCGCTGCGCGCGCCGGAATTCCTGGCGATCTCGCCCGCCGGCCGCGTCCCGGCGCTGGAGGTCGACGGTCGGGTCCTTTTTGAATCCGGGGCCATACTGGAGTATCTTTGCGAAACCCGCGCGCCCGCGCTGGGCCGTGCCCCGGGCCAGGCAGAGCGGGCGGATTTCCTGGAATGGCTGCATTACGGCGAAACCATCGCCCAGCATCTGGCGCAACTGACCTTCCAGCACATCGTCCTGCGGCCCGAGCAGCGCAGCCTGACAGTAATGAAGCTGGAAACCCTGCGCCTGAGCCGCGTTCTGGACGGGCTGGCGCAGGTCATGGGCGACGGGCGCGACTGGCTGTTGCCCGGCGGGTTCTCGGCGGTCGATTGCATGGCCGGCGGCTCGCTGCTGATCGCGCGGCGCTTCGTGTCGCTGGACGGCTGGCCGGCGCTGGATGCCTGGCACGAGCGGCTGGTTGCGCGCCCCGGCCTGCGGGCCGCGCAGGCCGAAGACGGACCGGCAGAGCTTTACCGACGGGACTTCTATCCGATGCCCGAAGGGTAAGATCCGGCAGCCGGGCAATGGCCTCGTCAAAACCGCTGCGGTGCCGGGAAGTAAATGAAATATCACGATAATGTGGGCGGACGGGGTTTCCGCTACGTCATCGGAAACCCTTTGTCGGGGCTGCCGTTAAAGGGGCATCGCGGCCGTGAAGGCGACCGCGAGAGATGCCTTTTCAGGCACCCAAATGAGGAGATGATGATGAAACCGACGATCCGTTTTGCTTCGACCGTCTCGCTGGTCGCGCTGCTGGCCGCGCCGGCTGCCGCGCTGGCCGCCGCCAACGCCGAAGCGCCGGCCGATCCGGACGTCCCCGCGGCCCAGGCGGGCACAGCAGAGACCGATGCCGGCATGGGCATGGACGATTCGGCAGAGACCGAGGGGACCATCGGCGTGGGCCCGGGGCAGGAAGAGCCCGTCACGGCCGGCAACCCGCCCAACCAGTTCAGTGACGTGCTGGTGGCGGCAGACAGCGCCCTTGCCGAAGGCCGCACGCTGGAGGTGACCAGTGCCGACGGTCAGATGCTGGGCACGCTGTCCGGCCCCGTTGTCGAGGCGGGCGAGGCGCTGGTGATGACCGTGCAGCTTGACCCGTCGGTTGGTAGTGGCGCTGGCGTTGCGGAACTGACGACGGCGCCGACGCTCGACGCCGATGGCCGGATTGTCGTGCCGATGAATGCCGCCGACTTTTCCTCGGCCGCCGGCGGCCAATCATCTGGCATGATGACAAACGAAAGCCGGATGGCTGGCGAAGCGCAGGGCACATTCAACATCGACATGCCCGATGCGGCGCGCGGCCAGCCGGTCCCCAACTGATAACACTGCCACCTGACCCACCGGCTGCCTGCGTACCTTCAGGTGCGTGATACGGCCCAGCCCCTCGCGCCAGCTGGCGCGAGGGGTTTTGCGTGTTGATGGCTGGCCTTGCTGGACAACGCAGGGCAGAGGGCTTAACCCGAAAAAGGCGCGACGGAACGCCACAGGGAGGGCCGTGAGGGGATGGCGCAGACGGTCGAGATATTCGAGGTCGGCCCGCGCGACGGGCTGCAAAACGAAAAACGCGCGATTCCCACGGCGGAAAAGGTGGCGCTGGTCGATTGTCTTTCGCGCGCGGGGTTCCGGCGGATCGAGGTAGCCAGTTTCGTCAGCCCCAAATGGGTCCCGCAGATGGCCGATTCCGCCGCCGTGCTGGCGGGCATCGCCCGCGCGCCGGGGGTGCGCTATGCGGCGCTGACACCGAACATGAAGGGGCTGGAGGGGGCGCTGGCAGCGCTGGCCGACGAGGTGGCGATCTTCGGCTCGGCCTCGGAAGGCTTCAGCCGGGCCAATATCAACGCCACCATCGCGGAAAGCCTGGACAGGTTCCGACCCGTCGCCGAGGCTGCGCGCGAAGCCGGGTTGCCGGTGCGCGGCTATGTCTCCTGCGTGACCGACTGCCCCTATGACGGGCCGGTGGCGCCGGCCGAGGCGGCGCGCGTGGTGGCCGCGCTTGATGAGCTGGGCTGCTACGAGATCAGCCTGGGCGACACCATAGGCCAGGGCACGCCGGAAGGCATCGCGGCGATGCTGGACGCAGTGTTGCAGATGGTACCGGCCGAGCGGCTGGCCGGGCACTACCATGACACGGGCGGCCGGGCGCTGGCGAATATCGAGGTCTCGCTGGAAAAGGGGCTGCGGGTGTTCGATGCCGCCGTCGGGGGCCTTGGCGGCTGCCCCTATGCGCCGGGCGCGGCGGGCAATGTGGCGACCGAGGCGGTGCATGACCGGCTGGTGACGCTGGGGTATCAGACCGGGCTGGACCGGGCGGTGCTGATGGAAGCGGCCGCCATGGCGCGGGCGATGCGGCAGGAGGATGATCGGGATGTATGAGGCGATCGCGCTGGAAACCGATGCGCGCGGCGTGGCGCGGCTGACGCTGGACCGGGCGGAAAAGCACAATGCGATGAATTCGGCCATGCTGGACGACCTGACGCGCGCGGCGCAGGTGCTGGCCGAGGATGACGCGGTGCGGGTGGTGGTGCTGACCGGGGCGGGCGCCAGCTTCTGCGCCGGGGGCGATCTGGGCTGGATGCAGCAGCAGATGGCCGCCAACGCCGAGGGGCGCCGGGCCGAGGCCGGGAAGCTGGCCCGCGCGCTGGGCCTGCTGAACGCGCTGCCCAAGCCGCTGATCGGCCGGGTGCAGGGCCAGGCGTTCGGGGGCGGGCTGGGGCTGATGGCGGTCTGCGACGTGGCGGTGGGGGCGCGGGGGGCGAAATTCGGCTTTACCGAGACGCGGTTGGGCCTGATCCCGGCCACCATCGGCCCCTATGTGCTGGCCCGCATGGGCGAGGCGATGGCGCGGCGGGTATTCATGTCCGCGCGGCTTTTCGACGCGGAAGAGGCGGTGCGGCTGGGTCTTCTGGCCCGTGTCACCGCGCCCGATGATCTTGACGCGGCGATCGAGGCCGAGGTCAAGCCCTATCTGGCCTGCGCACCCGGCGCGGTGGCCGCCGCCAAGGCGCTGGCGCTGACCCTGGGCGGCGGGGTAAACGATCAGGCGGTCACGCATTCCATCGACCAGTTGGTCGCGCGCTGGGAAGGGGACGAGGCAGCCGAGGGGATCGAGGCCTTCTTTGCCCGCCGCAAGGCCGCCTGGATGCGCTGACCATGCGCTCCGGCCCAGTCCTGCATGCAACGATTTGCCTCGGAGCGGCGACGGGCCTTGCAAGGCCCGTGAAGCGCGTTGCAACGCGCTTGCCCGCCCCGGCCCCGTCGTCGCGCAACAGGCAGATGTGAACACGCCGGCCGCCCCCTGCCGCTGGCCACCTCGGCCGGTCGGACTACCTCCCGGTAATGGCGATCAGATGTACAGAATGCCATGCCGATCCCGCGCCCGCGCCGCGCCCGCTGCCAGACGGGCGGCGGCGCAGGGCTTGTCGAAATTCGGTGCACAATCGCATACAATTTGCCCGAAACGCCTGTTTCGGCCCGCCGCTTCGGTTGACCCGCACAGGGCGCGGGAGTAAACCGGCAAAAGCCAGTACCATCCGCGCCGCCCGGGCCAGCCATGCCCGGCCGGGCAGTCAGGGAGCCAGCCTTGGACGCGCTATTACGGGACTATCTGCCCATCCTCATTTTCCTGGTCATTGCCGTCGGGCTGGGGCTTCTGCTGCTCCTGTCGGCCTTCATCATCGCCGTGCGCAACCCCGACCCGGAAAAGGTCTCGGCCTATGAATGTGGCTTCAACGCCTTCGACGATGCACGGATGAAGTTCGATGTGCGTTTCTACCTCGTCGCCATCCTGTTCATCATCTTCGACCTGGAGATTGCCTTCCTCTTCCCCTGGGCCGTGGCCTTTGGCGAGATGAGCATGACCGCCTTCTGGTCGATGATGGTATTCCTGGCCGTGCTGACCGCCGGCTTTGCCTATGAATGGAAGAAAGGGGCCATGGAATGGGAGTGAGCAGCGCCACCCACACCGCCGGCGCCGACCGCGACCACGCCGCACGCGCGCTGAACACCGAATTGCAGGACAAGGGCTTCCTGCTGACCACGACCGAGGACATCATCAACTGGGCGCGCAACGGCTCGCTGCACTGGATGACCTTCGGCCTGGCCTGCTGCGCGGTCGAGATGATGCATACCTCGATGCCGCGCTATGATCTGGAACGCTTCGGCACCGCGCCGCGCGCCAGCCCGCGCCAGTCCGACCTGATGATCGTCGCCGGCACCCTGACCAACAAGATGGCGCCCGCGCTGCGCAAGGTCTATGACCAGATGCCCGAGCCGCGCTATGTCATCTCCATGGGTTCCTGCGCCAATGGTGGCGGCTATTACCATTACAGCTATTCCGTGGTGCGCGGCTGCGACCGGATCGTGCCGGTGGATATCTACGTTCCGGGCTGCCCGCCGACGGCCGAGGCGCTGCTTTACGGCATCCTGCAGTTGCAGCGGAAGATCCGCCGCACCGGCACGCTGGTTCGCTGAAGGGGGCAGGGATGTCGGAACAGCTTAACGAACTGGCCGAACTGATCACCGCGCGCCAACCCGATGCCGTCCGCTCGGTCACGGTGGCGCATGGTGAACTGACACTGGAGGTGGTGGCCTCGTCCCTGCCGGCGCTGGTGCGCCATCTGCGCGATGACGAGAATTGCCGCTTTTCCACGCTGGTCGATATCACCGCCGTGGACTGGCCGGCGCGCAAGGCGCGGTTCGATGTCGTCTATCACTTCCTGTCGATGTACCGGAACCACCGCATCCGGTTGAAGGCGGCGGTGCGCGAGGATCAGATCGTGCCCTCGATCATCGACATCCACCCCTCGGCCAACTGGTTCGAGCGCGAGGTGTTCGACATGTTCGGTATCCTGTTCTCCGGCCACCCCGACCTGCGGCGCATCCTGACCGATTACGGCTTTCGCGGCTATCCGCTGCGCAAGGACTTCCCCACCACCGGCTACACGGAAGTGCGCTATGACGAGGCGCTGAAACGGGTGGTCTACGAGCCTGTGCAACTGGTGCAGGAATACCGCCAGTTCGATTTCATGTCGCCTTGGGAAGGCGCCGAATACGTGCTGCCGGGCGACGAGAAGCCGAAGGAGGCCGCGAAATGATGGACGGCACGCAGGAATTCGCCGA
>SKNG01000442.1 GCA_007120685.1 Paracoccaceae bacterium
CTGCCGGTGCTGGCCCTGCCGGCCTGGGATTGCCTGCCCTATGACCGCGTCTCGCCCAACCCGGATATCGAGGCCGCGCGCATGGCCACGCTGGCCGCCCTGGCGCAGGGGCTGGACGGACCCTTCGCACTGCTGACCACGCTGGGTGCGGCGATGCAGCGGGTGCCTCCGCGCACAGTGGTGGCGGGGGCGTCGTTTTCCGCGCGGGTGGGGGCGCGGATCGACGAAGCGGGTTTGCGCGACTGGCTGGCGCGGATGGGTTACACCCCGGCCTCCTCGGTCTCCGAGCATGGCGACTACGTGGTGCGCGGCGGGATCATCGACCTCTTTCCCCCCGGCGCGGCCGAACCCGTGCGGCTGGATCTGTTCGGCGATGTGCTGGACGGGCTGCGCCGCTTCGATCCCGGCACGCAGCGCACCACCGGGCGGCTGGAGGCGCTGGATCTGGCCCCGGCGGCCGAGGTGATCCTGGACGAACCCGCCATTGCCCGTTTCCGCCGTCGCTACCGCGCGGCTTTCGGCGCCGGCGGGCAGGATGATCCGCTTTACGAGGCCGTAAGCGCCGGGCGCCCGCATCAGGGCATGGCGCATTGGCTGGGTTTCTTTCACGAGCGGCTGGATACGGTCTTCGACTACCTGCCCGGCGCCTCGGTGATGCTGGACGACGGTATCGACGCCGGCCACGCCGCCCGCTGGGGAACCATCGCCGACCAGCATGACAACCGGCAGGAAGCGCTGCGCACCCGCCGCAGCGACGGGCTGCGCCCCGATACCGTCTACAAGCCCGCGCCGCCTGCTGTGCTGTACCTGGACGCCGACGGCTGGGAGGCCGCGCTGGCGCCCTGCCGGGTGATCCGCCTGTCGCCCCTGCCGCAGCCGCCGGGGCCTGGGGTGCTGGATGCCGGCGGCCGCGCGGGGCGCGGCTTCGCGCCCGAACGCCAGCGCGAGGATGTGAACATCTTCAACGCCCTGCGCGACCATATCCAGGCGGAACGCGCGCAGCGCGCAGTCGTTGTTGCCTCCTGGTCCGATGGCGCGCGCGAACGGCTGGCGGGGTTGCTGGAAGAACATGGTCTGACCGACGCCGTGCCGGTCGATGATGCGCGCGGGCTGAAGGGCAAAGGCGCGGTGCATCTGGCCGTCTGGCCGCTGGACGCGGGCTTCGTCACGCCTGATCTGGCGGCGATCAGCGAACAGGACGTGCTGGGCGAGCGGCTGGTGCGCCCGGCGCGGCGCAAACGGCGGGCCGAGAACTTCCTGTCCGAGGCGCAAAGCCTCGGCACTGGCGATCTGGTGGTGCATGTCGATCACGGCGTCGGTCGCTATACGGGGCTGGAAACCGTGACCGCCATGGGCGCCCCGCATGAATGCCTGGCGCTGGAATATGCCGGCGGCGACCGGCTGTTCCTTCCGGTGGAAAACATCGAACTTCTAAGCCGCTATGGGCATGAAGAGGGGCTTCTGGACAAGCTGGGCGGCGGCGCCTGGCAGGCCAAGAAGGCCAAGTTGAAGAACCGCATCCGCGAGATCGCGGACAAGCTGATCCGCATCGCCGCCGAGCGTGAGTTGCGCAAGGCGCCGGCGCTGGAGCCGCCCGAGGGGATCTGGGACGCCTTCGCCGCCCGCTTCCCCTATGCCGAGACCGATGACCAGCTAAGCGCCATCGAGGATGTGCTGGCCGATCTGGACCGCGGCCGGCCGATGGACCGGCTGATCGTCGGCGATGTGGGCTTCGGCAAGACCGAGGTGGCAATGCGCGCGGCCTTCATCGCCGCCATGTCGGGCCTGCAGGTGGCGGTGATCTGCCCCACCACGCTACTGGCCCGTCAGCATTACCAGACCTTCGCCGAACGCTTCCGGGGCTTCCCGTTGCAGGTGCGGCCGCTGTCGCGCTTCGTGCAGGCCCGGGACGCGGCCGCCACCCGCGACGGGCTGGCCGATGGCACGGTCGATATCGTCATCGGCACCCATGCGCTGCTGGCCAAGGGCGTGAAGTTCCGCAACCTCGGCCTGCTGGTCATTGACGAGGAGCAGCATTTCGGCGTTCAGCACAAGGAACGGCTGAAGGCCATGCGCTCGGACATCCATGTGCTGACGCTGACCGCCACGCCGATCCCGCGCACCTTGCAACTGTCGCTTTCCGGCGTGCGCGACCTGTCGCTGATCGCCACCCCGCCGGTGGACCGGCTGGCCATCCGCACCTATGTCAGCGAATTCGACACGGTGACAATCCGCGAGGCGCTGCTGCGCGAGCGCGGGCGCGGCGGGCAGAGCTTCTATGTCGTGCCGCGCATCGCGGACCTGCCGGAGGTTGAGGAATTCCTCACCGAGCATGTCCCCGAACTCTCGGTCCTCGTCGCCCATGGCCAGATGGCGGCGGGCGATCTGGATGCGCGGATGAACGCCTTCTACGACGGCAAGCATGACGTGTTGCTGGCCACCACCATCGTCGAATCCGGCCTCGATATCCCGCGCGCCAATACGATGATCGTGCATAGGGCCGATATGTTCGGCCTCTCGCAACTATACCAGATCCGCGGCCGGGTGGGCCGCTCGAAGACCCGCGCCTATTGCTACCTGACCACCAAGCCCCGCGCCCACCTGACCCCTCAGGCGCAGCGGCGGCTGAAGCTTCTGGGCTCCATCGATTCGCTGGGCGCAGGATTCACCATCGCCAGCCAGGACATGGACCTGCGCGGCGCGGGCAATATCCTGGGCGAAGAGCAATCCGGCCATATCAGGGAGGTCGGGTTCGACCTCTACCAGCAGATGCTGGAAGAGACGATCTCCAAACTGCGCGCGGGCGATCTGGCCGATGTCGATGACGGCCAATGGGCACCGCAGATCAATCTTGGCGTGCCGGTGCTGATCCCGGAAGACTATGTCACAGATCTGGACACGCGGCTGGGCCTCTACCGCCGGCTCTCCACGCTGGAGAAGAAGGTGGAATTCGAAGGCTTTGCGGCCGAACTGATCGATCGTTTCGGGCCTCTGCCGAAAGAGGTCAACACGCTTCTGGTGGTGGTGCGCATCAAGGCGATGTGCAAGCGCGCCCATATCGCGCGGCTGGATGCCGGGCCGAAGGGCGCGACGGTGCATTTCCATCAGGACAAGTTCC
>SKNG01000054.1 GCA_007120685.1 Paracoccaceae bacterium
GCCGGCAGCGGTGCTCTGGGCCGCGGCGCTGGCGCTGGGGCTGATGCTGCCGCGCGGGCTGCCGGTGGCCGAAAGCGTGCTGGGCGGCGGCGGCGGCGCCTGGCGGGTGGAGAGCGGCGAAATAAGCATCACCGTGACCCAGATGCGGGAACGGATCACCGGCGGGTTTTCCCGCTGGAGCGCCGATATCGAGTTCGAACCCCGCCCGGTCGGCGGTCGCCACGGCCAGGTGCGGGCGGAAATCGACGTGGGGAGCCTGACCCTGGGCGCGATCACCGTCGAGGTGCTGGCGCCCGAGTTTCTGGCCGCCCGCGCGCATCCCGTGGCGGTGATGGAGGCCGAGATCCTGCCGGGTACGGGTGAGGGCTATCTGGCCGACGGGCAGTTGACGCTGCGCGACGTCGCGGTGCCGGTTGCGCTGCCCTTCACGCTGGATCTGGACGGCGACACGGCCCGGATGACCGGCGCCGTGACGCTGGACCGGCGGGATTTCGACATCGGCCGGAACTTCCCTGATGAGGGGACCGTGGGTTTTTCGGTCGATGTCGCCATCGAACTGACCGCACATCGGCGGGACGAGGAATGATCCAGGCCCTCACGCGGCGCTGACGCGCGTGCCATCTGACAAGCGTGGCGGGGGACAGATTTGCGGCCAGATGCCTGCGGCTGGACGTTTGCCGCAGCCTGCTACAGCCCCTTGGCGCGGTAGCTGGCCGCGACGCGCTCGATCGCGGTGATGAAGGCGGCGGTGCGCAGATCGGGCACCTCGGGCCGTTCCTGCCAGACCATGCGCATGGCCTGATAGGCAGTGCGCATGGTGTCGTCCAGGCCCGAACGCACCAGCTGCAACTCGTCGGCCCCCTGCAGGAAGCGGCGCTTGAAATCCGGCGAGAGTTCCCAGCCCAGCCCCTTGTCGGCCGACAGCCGCTCCAGCTCGTCCACCAGCAAAAGCGCATGCGCTTCCTCGTTGCGCCGGTTCATCCGGCCGAAGCGGATATGGCTCAGGTTCTTCACCCATTCGAAATAGCTGACCGTCACCCCGCCCGCATTGGCGTAAAGATCGGGGATGATAACGGTGCCCTGCCCGCGCAGTACCTCGTCGGCACCCGCCGTGATCGGCCCGTTCGCCGCCTCGATGATCAGCGGCGCCTTGATGCGCGCGGCATTGCCCAGGTGGATAACCCCTTCCAGCGCCGCCGGGATCAGGATGTCGCATTCCGTTTCCAGCACCGCGCCGCCGTCCTCGTGATACCGGCTGCCGGGGAAATTGCGCACCCCGCCCATTTCACCGATCCATTCTCGCAAGGCATCGATGTCCAGCCCGGCGTCATTGACCACCGCCCCGTCGCGCTCGATAACCGCGATGATCTTCGCGCCGTCCTCCTCGGACAGGAACTTCGCGGCGTGATAGCCGACATTGCCCAGCCCCTGCACCACGACGCGCTTGCCGTCCAGCGTGCCCTCCAGCCCCGCCTTGCTCTTGTCCGCAGGGTGGCGGAAGAACTCGCGCAGCGCGTATTGCACGCCGCGTCCCGTCGCCTCGACCCGCCCCTTGATGCCGCCGGCATTGAGCGGCTTGCCGGTCACGCAGGCGCGCGCGTTGATATCGGTGGTGTTCATGCGCTGATACTGGTCCGAGATCCAGGCCATCTCGCGCTCGCCCGTGCCCATGTCCGGCGCCGGCACGTTCTGGGCCGGGTGGATCAGGTCGCGCTTGGCCAGTTCATAGGCGAAGCGGCGGGTGATCTGTTCCAGCTCGTGCTCCTCGTACTGGCGCGGGTTGATGCACAAGCCCCCCTTGGAGCCGCCGAAGGGCGTTTCCACCAGCGCGCATTTGTAGGTCATCAGCGCCGCCAGCGCCTCGACCTCGTCCTGGTTGACCTCGATGGCGTAGCGGATGCCGCCCTTGACCGGCTCCATATGCTCCGAATGCACCGAGCGATAGCCGGTGAAGGTCTCGATCCGGCCGCGCAGCCTGACGCCAAAGCGCACCGTGTAGGTGGCATTGCAGACGCGGATCTTTTCGGCCAGCCCCGGCGACAGGTCCATGAGCGCCACGGCGCGGTTGAACATGATGTCCACATTCTCGCGAAAGCTCGGTTCGCTGGTCTGAAGCATGATTTCCCTCGCGTGATGCCGTTGCATGATGATGCGTCGTCCGCACAGGCTAGGCCAGCATTTTCGGAAAGCCCAGAGATTAGTCACATTGCCCGGCAATACGGCAGCTTTCAAAGCGCAGGCGATGTTTGAAACCGGGCCGCATGCCCTGATTTCGCCACATTCTGCGTGAAACGCGCCTTAGTTCGGCCATCTGCAATGGTTATCCAGTCCTGAACGTGTGTCGTGCGATTGACGGAAAGGGCTGAACCGATGCTTACGCAGAAGACACAGAGCAGGCAGGGCCGGTGCGGCCCGGGACCGCTTTATCGGCCGTGTACGGACAGTTTCTGGCGACAGGAGGCCGGTTCGATGGCCGTCTTTGCGGTCTTCGTCTTCGTTACAATGCTGTTCGTCGCCGGCATGGCCATCGACATGATGCGCTACGAATCAGAGCGAGTGCGCATGCAGGGGGCGACCGACCGAGCGGTGCTGGCCGCATCGGCCGTGCGGCCCAATGCGCCGGAGTCGCTGACGCCCCGCCAGATCGCCGAGGGGTATCTGGCGGCGGGCGGGCTTGATCCCGCAACCTATGACGGGCGCATCGACGTGCAGGACTCCGGCACCGGGCGGCAGGTCACAGTCGCCCCGCAAAGCCGCATGCCGACCCTGATGATGCACATGCTGGGCATCAACGAACTGGACATGTCGACGCCGGCACGCGCTGTCGAGGCGCTGGGCGATCCGCCCGATATCGAGGTGGTTATGGTGCTCGATGTATCCGGCTCGATGAGCTGGATGACGTCGAACGGGTTGAACCGGATTGCCAACCTGCGCATCGCCGCGCGCGATCTGGTGGAAGAACTGTTCGTGGATACAGAGCCCGGGCAGATGGCGGTGACGCTGGTGCCCTATGACAGCTGGGTTCTGCCGCCGCCGGGTTTCATCAACAATTTCAGTGCCCTGCCAACGAACAACACCGGTGCCTGCATCGATTTCAACGACTGGGGCAGCATCACCAATACCCTGGACAGCGTGGTGACGCGGCATAGCTGCAACACGCATCACTGGCGCCAGATCCGCCCTTACCTGGCCTCTGCAGAGGCTGCGATGCCCTATATCGACGACCTTCTGGCGTCCACGACCACATCGATCGATCTGGGAATCCGCTGGGGCGCGGCCTTCTTCGACCCCGATATCCGGCCTGCGATCCAGCAACAGATCGACAATGGCGCGGTCGATCCGATGTTCGCGGGGCGGCCCTATGACTGGGACGAGGAAAACATCATCCGCGTCATGGTGGTGATGACCGATGGTGAGAACTGCTGCTTCGGCCGGTGGGACTCACGCAGTCCGAACCGCCAGACGCAGGATGCGCAGACGGTCGAGGTTTGCCAAGCGCTGAGGCAACGCGACGTGCTGATCTATGCCGTGGCCTTCGAGGCCCCCCAGGCCGGGATCAACCTGATGGAGCAGTGCGCCTCGTCGCAGAACCACTTCTTCAACACCACCGGTGAAGGCATCGCCGAGGTGTTCCGCGGCATCGGCTCGCATATCCAGCGCCAGAGACTGAGGCTGACGCTATGACCCGCCGGTTTGTCTCTCGCATCGGCCCGCGCCGCGCCGCACGCCGCTTCCTGCGGCGTGAGGGCGGGTCGGCCACGGTGGAATTCGCGCTGACGGTGCCGCTGGTGCTGACGATCCTGCTGTCCTCGATCGACTTCGGCGTGGTGATGCTGCGTCAGGTCTTCCTGGACCGCGCCGTCGATATCGCCGTGCGCGATGTGCGGCTGGGCCAGGTGTCCGCAGGCGGGTTGGAGGGGTTCCGCACTTCGATTTGCGACAACACCTTTCTGCTGCCGAATTGCGAACAGAGCCTGACCGTCGAATTGCGCCCGGTCGATACCAGCACCTTTGGCGGGCTGGATGGTCCGGTGCAATGCGTGAATCGCGCGCAGGAGATCAATCCGGTGCTGGAATTCGACCCGGCGCGCAACCGGCAGGAACTGATGATGATCCGTGTCTGCGCGATCACCGATCCGTTCCTGCAAGTCACTGGCATGGTGCTGGGCATGCCCACTGATGAATCCGGCGGCTACGCGGTGGTGACCCGCAGCGCCTTTGCCAATGAACCAGGGTGAGGTAGGCCATGAGTGTTCGTTCCCCTTCCACCGATCAACGCCGTCCCGCGCGGCCGCTTTCCCGGTTCGGGACGGATACCCGCGGCTCGGTCTCTGTAGAGACGATCATCGTGCTGCCCATGCTGTTGTGGGCGCTGGTGGCGACGGTCGTGTTCTTCGATGGATTTCGCACCCGCCATCAGACGCAGACGGCGGCGTTGACCGTCTCTGACATTATCTCGCGCGAAACCAACATGCTGACCAGCGGCTATCTGGAAGGCATGAACGAAGTGTTCGATTTTCTGGCCGACGCCCGCCAGCCGACCCGGCTGCGCATCAGCTCGCTGATCTGGAACAGCACGCTGGAACGCCCGCAGGTGCAATGGTCCTATGGCACGCGCGGGATGGCGCCGCTGACCGATCCGGTGCTGGAGTTGCTGGTGGGCAATGACCATGAGGGCCTCATGCCGCTTTTCGGCGATGATAATGGCTTCAGCTTCGCTGGCGCTCGTGCCCAGATGCCGGAGCCGGACTTCATCGATCGTATCCCGCCGATCCTGCCGGGCGAGGCGGTGATCGTCGTGGAAAGCTTCGCGCTGTGGTCGCCGTTCATGGAGTTCGGCCTTGCCCAGCGGCGCCTGACACATACCGTGGCCACGCGCCCGCGCTTCACGCAATTCATCCGGCTGGAAGGGGTCGATCCGATCATCCCGGAAGACTACTATGAACTGGCCGCCTATGCCGATGAAAACAGCGACGACGACGACGATGATGCCTCTGCCGAGCCGGTCTGCAACGCGCCGGGCGACCCGGGCTGCCCCGTCGGCAACGAAACCGTGGTGGACATGGATTTCACCGGCGGGGGCATCGGCGGCTGGTCACATGGCGCCATCAATTCCGGCGGTGCCGGTGTCGGCCAGTTCCTCGGGCCGTTCGGGGGCGATACATTTGACAACCCCGTCACCTTCAATGTCAGCCTCGGGGGGCCGGCGGTGTCGACCACCATCGACTTCGACCTCTTCATCATCGACAGCTGGGATGGCTACAGCCGGCAATGGGCCGACATGCGCGGCGACAACATGACGCTGGTAATCGATGGCACGCCGATCTCGATGGACGTGTTCGACTGGCAATCAGGCCGTCTTTTCCACAACGATCGCTTTACCGAGGGCGTCCTGGACGGTACGCGCTACACGGTCGAGATGGAGTTGATCAGCGATGGCAGCAACCTTTACGGCTCGCATTTTCCGGACCAGCTCTGGCGCGTGACGGTGACGCTGGAGGCACCGCCCCAGCAGTTCGATTTCGGGCTCAGCGCCAATCTGGACCAGGGCATTCACGACGAATCCTTCGGTATTAGCCGCTTCCGGGTACAGGCCGATTACGGCACGCCCTTGCCTGCTGCCTTTACCCCGGACCCAGCAACCTTGCAGGGCACCGACCATCACACCCGGTTTCCGATATATGGCGGCTGCCCCGATACTCGGCTGTCGGCTCCCTGGCTGACCATCAACAACACCGATCTTACCAGCCCGCTGATCATCCAGCGCCGGGCCGGTGGGGACACGCGCCTGCAGGATTGCCCAGATCTGCCGGGCTGGGGCTGGGTACACGGGTCACCGCATCTGGTCCTGCGCTATGACGACGAACGCCAGCGCGGTAACGGGCGGCGGCTGCGGCTGGTCAGCCACGATGGCAACCAGGGTCGGACCTGCGATAGCACGCTTCTGGTGCGCGATCCCTCCGGCCAGTGGTGGTACAACGATGCCATCAGCAACTGGGACTGGAACGCTTGGCTGAACATGGGCCATGCCGGAGCGGGTGACTATCACATCTGGATCGGCACATGGGCCGGCAACAGCTGCGACGCCGATCTGATCATCGAACGGTACTGACCAGGCGAAACGAAAAACGGGCGGCACCTTGCCGCCCGTTTCCCGTTTGTCTCTGGCATGGCGGGCGCGATCAAACCGCTGTCAGCCCCAGCAGCCAGGTTGCCATGGCGAAATAGATCACGACGCCGATGGCATCGGCCAGCGAGGTGATCAGCGGCGCCGAGGCCGTGGCCGGATCAAGCTTCATCTTGCTGAGCAGGAACGGCAGCGACATGCCGATCAGCGAACCCACCAGCACGATCATCACCATGGTGATCGACACCACCATCGCAATTTCCGGCCCGCCGCGGATAATGCCGATGCCAGAGACCGCCAGCGCCATGGTCAGGCCCAGAAGCCCCGCCACGAAGACCTCGCGGCCCAGCATCTTGCCCCAGTCGCTCATCCGGACATCACCCGTGGCCAGCGCTCGCACCATCAGCGTGGCCGATTGCGAGCCCGCATTGCCGCCCGAGTCGACCAGCAGCGGCAGGAAGAAGACCAGCGCGATATGCGCGGCGATCGTGTCCTCGAAGAACGCGATACCGGCGCCGGAAAAGATGTTGCCGAAGACCAGGATCACCAGCCAGGGGATGCGCTTGCGGTAAAGCAGGCCCACGCCGGCATCCAGCATGCTGGTGCCCAGCCCGGCCACGGCCGAGGTCTTGACGAAGCGCACATCCTCCTGTTCCTGCGCCACGTCCATCGCGTCGTCATAGGTCACGATCCCGGCCAGCCGGTCGCCGCCATTGATCACCGGCACCGCCAGCAGGTCGTATTTGCGGATCACCTCCACCGCCTCTTCACGCTTGTCCTCGGCGCGGATGAAGGGCGGGTCGCGGCGCATGATCTCTTCGACGGTGGCATTGTCGCGCGCCACAAGCAGATCGCGCAGCGAGACACTGCCCACCAGCTTGCGCTCTTCATCGGTGACATAGGAGTGATAGATCGTCTCGGCATCCGGCGCCACGCGGCGCAGATGCGCGATGGCCTGCACCGAGGTCATGTGCAGCGGCAGCGTTGCATAGTCCGAGGTCATGACCGACCCGACAGTGCCCTCGGGATAGGCGGCGAGCTTGCGCATGTCCTCGCGTTCGGCCTGCGCGAGGCCGGGCAGCAGGGCGTTCTTCTGTTCTTCGGTCAGTTCGGTGAACAGGTCGGCGCGTTCGTCATGGGCCATGGCGCCGAAGATCCGGGCCATGTCCGTGCGCTCCAGTACGCCGGCCAGTTCCACCTGCGTCTCATGGTCGAAATAGCCGAAGAGTGTCGCCTGCTTGTTCGTCTCCAGACAAAGCAGGACCTGCGCCATGTCCTGGACCGGCATTTCGCCGATCATGCCGACGATATCGGCGGGGTGTTCATGGCGCAGTGCTACGGCAATCGACTTCTTGTCGCCCGTGCGCAGGAAACTTGAAATCGCATTCGTGTTCATGGTCGCGGTGTCGTTCATCGGTCATGCTCCGTAAGGGGGCCGACAGACCCCCCGCATGACCCTGTGGCCAGGCGTGACGTCCGTCAGACCGTGCTGTAAGATGGAACGAGCATAGGCACCGGACCGTTCCGCGAAGCGCGAAGCGGCAGGGGTGCCCAGCTTCTACTTCCGTCGTCCAAGGGTGCCTCCATCGATGCGGCGGGACGATCCCGCCGCTCTGGCAGGATGCAGTTAGCGGGGCAGGGCAGGGGGGTCAAGCCCACCAGAGGGCGTTTTGCCGAAATGTCACGCGCTTATCGGCTGGCACCGTTTCGCTCGGTATCCACCTGACTGGCCCGGCAGATTCGGGCATCAGGAACGGGCTTTCAAAAGCCCGTTTGCACGCGCCCTTGAAGGCGCGTCACCCGCCGCTGGCAAAGAGATCCGTCAGGAAAGGGATCACGCCATGCGCGGCCGCATCGCCAGCCAGATCAGCGCGCCCCCGGCCAGCACCAGGAAGGGCAACATGGCCAGGTTGACCAGTTGCCAGCCGGTTTCCGCATCCGGCCCCCAGCAGTTCATCAACTGCCCCGAGGACAGCGAGGCCGCCGTCACGCCCCCGAAGACGATCATGTCGTTGATGCCCTGTATCCGCCCCCGCTCGCTGGCGGCATGGTTGCGCGCCAGCATCGTGGTGGCGCCTATGAAGCCGAAGTTCCAGCCGATGCCCAGCAAGATCAGGGCGATGAAGAAATGTTCCAGCTCCACCCCCATCAGCGCCACCGCGCCCGATGCCGCCAGGATCGCCAGCCCCGTTGCCACGATGGTATTGACCCCGAAGCGCGCGATCAGGTGCCCGGTGACGAAGGAGGGCGCATACATCGCCAGCACATGCGCCGAGACGATGTCGGCGGCATTCGCGGTGCTGAAACCGCAGCCCACCACCGCCAGCGGGGTCGAGGTCATCACCAGGTTCATCAGCGCGTAGGAAACGGTGGCGCAGATGATCGCCACAACGATGGCCGGATCACGCAGCATTTCACGGCGCGAGCGGCCAACCATGGGCGCGTTGCGGTCCGGCGCCGGGGGTTTGGGGATGTCCAGAAAGGCAAACAGCGCCATGCCGCCGATGTTCAGCGCCACCACGGCCAGATAGGTGCCCAGAAAGGGCACGATCATGGTTTCCGCCGTCACCTTCACCAGTTGCGGGCCCAGCACGGCAGACAGCAGCCCGCCCGCCATGACATAGGAAATCGCCTTCGGCTTGAAGGCATCGGATGCCGTATCGGCGGCGGCGAAACGGTAGAACCCTTGCCCGGACATGTAGATGCCGGTCAGCAGCGAGCCGATGTTGAAAATCAGGAAAGACCCCTGCATCAGCCCGATCGCACCCACCACCGCGCCCAGCGCCCCGCCTGTGGCGGTCAACACGAAACCTGCGCGGCGCCCATATTTCTGCATGAAGGCCGCGAGCGGCGTCGCGGTCAGCATCGAGCCCAGCACGATCATCGAGATCGGCAGCGTCGCCCAGCAGACATTCGCGGCCAGCGTGGTGCCGGCCAGCCCGCCGATGATGAAGATCATCGGCATCTGCGAGCCCAGGATGGCCTGCGCGGCCACCAGAACCCAGACATTGCGCCGCGCGCGGGCATCGGAGAGGGGGGCGTGTGCGGTACTCATGCAGCTTCCCTAATGCGTTCCCCGGGGAAGGAAAAGCCCAATCCTTCACCCGCGAAACAATGCCCCGCGTGATCGGCGCCCCGCGATGCGGCGTTGCCCGAAACCCCGGGCTGTGCCAACCTGCCGTTGTGTAACCCTATTACAGCCGGAGTCCCACCATGGCCGCCACCGATCCCCAGGGAATCGTCTTTCCCACCGCCTCTGACCGCGGCATGGCGCTTTATGCGCAGGGCGTGCAGCAGATGAGCTTCTTTCAGGCCCCGGTGCTGGAAACCTTGGACGCGGCGATTGCCGAGAACCCCGAATTCGGCATGCCCCATTTCGCCAAGGCCTATATGATGCTCTACATGACCTCGCCGGAATACACCGACATGGCGGCACAGATCATGGCCGGGCTGCGCGGGGTGATCGATACCGGGCGGCTCAGCGCCGTGGAACAGGCCCATGCCGCGGCCATCGACGCCTGGGTGGGGGGCGATCTGCGCGGCGCGGCGGCGATTCTGGACCGGCTGGGGCTGGACCAGCCACGCGAGATCCTGGGCCTGCGCGTCGGCCATGAGATGGATTTTTTCGCCGGCAACTCCCGTAACCTGCGCGACCGCGTTGCCCGCCAGATCACTGCCTGGAGCGAGGATGACCCGCATTACGGTATCGTCCTGGGCGCGCTGGCCTTCGGGCTGGAGGAGAACGGCCAGTATCAGGCGGCCGAGGAGACGGGCATGCGCGCGCTGGCCCATCACCCGAAGGATGCCTGGGCGGTGCATGCCGTTGCGCATAGCTTCGAGATGCGCGGCATGACGGGCGAGGGGATCGCCTTCATGACCACCCGCACCGGCGACTGGGCCGAGGCGAACCTGTTTGCCGGTCATAACTGGTGGCACACGGCGCTTTTTCAGCTCGACAGCGGCGATATCGACGCGGCGCTGAAGACCTATGACCAGGGCATCTTCTTTGCCGAACAGATGCGCGTGGCGGTGACCATGCTGGATGCCTCGGCGCTTCTGTGGCGGCTGCATGTCGATGGCCATGACGTCAGCAGCCGCGCCGAGCCGCTCTCGGGCGACTGGAAGACGGTGCTGCCAGAGGTGCCGCATTACCCGTTCAACGACATGCACGCGGCCATGGCCCATGTCGCGGGTGGCGACATGGCGGGGGCCGAGCATGTGGTGGCCCGGATGGAGCACTACATGGCGGCCGGCGATGACGGCACCAACGCCTGGTCGATGACCCGCCGCGTGGGCCTGCCGGTGGCGCGCGCCATCGTCGACTTCGGCGCCGGCCGCTACGCCGAATGCGCCGAGACCCTATACGCCCTGCGCGGCCATGCCGCCGAATTCGGCGGCTCGCATGCCCAGCGCGACGCGCTGGACCGCACGCTTCTGGCCGCAGCCCTGCGCGGCGGGTCCGGGTCCATGGCCCGGGCGCTGGCCTCCGAGCGCATCACCAACGCGCCGCGCAACCCGTTCAACTGGGCCCGCTTCGCCGATGCCCTGACCCTCGCCCAGGCCCCCGCCCCCCGCATCACCGAGGCCCGCAACCGCGCCGACAGCCTGCAACGCGAAGCAATGCAAACCGCCATGGCCTGACCGGAAAACGACCTGCCCCCTCTTTGCTCTTCAAATATCCCTGGGGGTGAGCCGCGCAGCGGCGAGGGGGGCAGCGCCCCCCTGCACCTTCACCGCCCCAGGACCTGCATCCCCCGGGTCAGCCCTTCCAGCGTCATCGGTACCATCCGGTCCTCGAACAGCTCGCGGATCATGGCGATCGACTGCGTGTGCCCCCAGAACCGCTCCGGCGTCGGATTGATCCACAGCGTATCGGGCCATTGCGCCCGCACCCGCGAAAGCCAGACCGCGCCCGCCTCCTTGTTCCAGTGCTCGTTGGCGCCGCCGGCATAGGCGATCTCATAGGGCGACATCGTCGCATCCCCCACGAAGATGCACTTGTACCCCGCCCCATAGGTGCGCAGCACCTCCCAGGTCGGGGTGCGCTCGGACCAGCGCCGGGCGTTGTCGCGCCAGACAAATTCGTAAAGACAGTTGTGGAAATAATAGTGTTCCAGATGCTTGAACTCGGCCCGCGCGGCGCTGAACAGCTCGGATACCACCTTCACATAGGGGTCCATCGACCCGCCCACGTCCAGAAACAGCAGCACCTTAACCGCATTGCGCCGCTCGGGCCTTGTCTTCACGTCCAGCCAGCCCTGTTCGGCCGTGGCGCGGATGGTGCCGTCCAGATCCAGCTCCTCGGCCGCGCCGTCGCGCGCCCAGCGCCGCAGCCGCTTCAGCGCCACCTTGATGTTGCGCGTGCCCAGTTCCACCTGGTCGTCCATGTTGCGGAACTCGCGCTTGTCCCAGACCTTGACCGCGCGCCCGTGCCGGCC
>SKNG01000379.1 GCA_007120685.1 Paracoccaceae bacterium
ATCGGCGTGATGCGCACATCGCGCAGGTATTGCGCGGCGCCGGTTTCCTCGACAAAGCCCATGCCGCCGTAGATCTGCACGCCATGGCTGGCGACCTCGCAGCCGATATCGGTGCCATGGGCCTTGGCGATCGGGGTCAGAAGGCCGGCGCGGGCCTGCCAGTGTTCCTCGCCCGTGGCATGGGCCATGTCGATGGCCACCGCGCAGGACAGCGCGATGGCGCGCGCGGCGAAGATCTCGGCGCGCATCTGCGCCAGCATGCGGCGCACATCGGCATGTTCGATGATCGGGCCGGACCCCAGCGGCGTCCGCCCCTGCCGGCGCTCCTGCGCATGGGCCAGCGCGTGCTGATAGGCGGCCTCGGCCACACCCACGCCCTGGGTGCCCACCGCCAGCCGGGCGTTGTTCATCATCGTGAACATTGCCGCCATGCCACCATGGGGCTTGCCCACCATCCAGCCGGTCGCGCCATCGAATTCCATCACGCAGGTCGGCGAGCCGTGGATGCCCAGCTTGTGCTCCAGCGAGACCACCTGAACGCCGTTGCGCGGGCCGGGCCGGCCGTCGCCATCCGGGATCAGCTTCGGCACCATGAACAGGCTGATGCCCTTGGTGCCCGGCGGCGCATCGGGCAGGCGGGCCAGCACCAGATGGCACACGTTCTCGGCCATGTCGTGATCGCCATAGGTGATGTAGATCTTCTGCCCGCTGACGGCAAAGCTGCCGTCGCCCTGCGGCTCGGCCTTGGTGCGCAGCGCGCCCACGTCTGAGCCGGCCTGCGGTTCGGTCAGGTTCATGGTGCCGGTCCATTCGCCAGAGATCAGCTTCGGCAGATAGAGCGCCTGCAGATGCGCGTCGGCGTGATGCTCCAGCGCCTCGATCTGGCCCTGGGTCAGCAGCGGGCACAGTTGCAGCGCCAGGCAGGCGCCGGCGGTCATGTCGTTGACGGCGGTGCTCAGCGCCTGCGGCAGACCCATGCCGCCATGTTCCTGACCCGCCGACAGGCTGATCCAGCCGCCCTCAGCCAGCGCGCGATAGGCCTCGGCGAAGCCGGGCGGGGTGCGCACCACACCGTTTTCCAGCCGCGCCGGATGCAGATCGCCGGTGCGGTTGAGCGGCGCCAGAACCGCCTCGCTCAACCGGCCTACCTCGGTCAGAATGGCCTCTGTCACATCCGCGCCGGCCTCGGCGAAAAGCTCGGAGCGGGTCAACGCGTCATAGCCGACGACATGGTCAAAGAGGAACCGGAAGTCACTGACGGGGGCCTTGTAGGACATGCGCATCTCCAGCAAGCACTGCGCGGGCGGTGCGCGCCCGGCTATGGAGACGATACAGGGAGGACGGCGCTGCACAAACCCGAACGCCACGTCAAAACGTCGTGCCTGCACCCTGCCCTTGTCAGCCGGGGCCGAGGATGATGCGCACGTATTGCGTGGTCTCGCGAAAGGGCGGCACGCCGCCATGGCGCTGCACCGCTTCCGGCCCGGCGTTATAGGCGGCCAGCGCCAGCCGCCAGTTGCCGAACCGGTCGTACATCATGCGCAGGTAGCGCGCCCCGCCATCCAGGTTCTGGCGCGGGTCATGCGGATCGACGCCCAGCAGCGCCGCCGTGCCGGGCATCAGCTGCGCCAGCCCCAGCGCGCCGGCGCTGGACACCGCCGTCGGGTTCCAGCGGCTTTCCTGATGCACCAGGCGCAGGAACAGATCCTCGGGCACATTGTGGCGACGGGCGGCGGCGCGCGCCATCTCCAGATAGGGGCCACGGTAGGCGCCGTTGTAGCGCGGCACCGCCGCCGACCGTCCGGCCGCCGTGTCCCGTTCAAGCGCGGCTGAATACTGGGTGGAAAGACGGGTGTCCATCAACCGGGTCTGACGCTCGAAATTGGCGCTACGCGACTGGTTGCCGCCGCCCAGCCGCAGCCCGCTCGCCGCCGCCTCGGTGGCAAACAGCGCAGCAAACAGGATCACACACGCCATACGCATCGGCTGCCCCTGAAACCCCATGGCGACCTGACAGCGCCACCGACGCGAACGGTAGCCGAAAAACCGTGCCGCGCCAAGCCGCTGGCGTTGGCCAGCGCCGGTTACCGCCCATTAACCCTTTTTCAATCTTGCGGGGGTGGTGTAGGCAGGGCAAAGGCGGATTCGTAAAGCAGGGGGTTCCGGCGATGGCGGGATCGGTGAACAAGGTGATTCTGGTCGGCAATCTGGGCCGCGACCCCGAGGTGCGCAGCTTCCAGAACGGCGGCCGGGTGGTGAACCTGCGGCTGGCCACGTCGGAAACCTGGCGCGACCGCAATTCCGGCGAGCGGCGCGAGAAGACCGAGTGGCATTCGGTGGCAATCTTTTCCGAACCCCTGGGCAAGATCGCCGAGCAGTATCTGCGCAAGGGCTCGAAGGTCTATATCGAGGGGCAACTGGAAACCCGGAAATGGCAGGATCAGTCCGGCCAGGACCGCTATTCGACAGAGGTTGTGCTGCGCCCCTATCGAAGCGAATTGACGCTGCTGGACGGGCGCGGTGACGGGGGCGGCGGTGGCGGCTATGGCGGCGGCGGGCAATCCTCGGGCTACGGCGGCGATTCGGGCGGCGGGGGCCGACCGGACGACCGGGGCTTCGCAGGGCCGGCCGATATGGATGACGAAATTCCGTTCTGAAATGCCACGCGGGCGGGTTGCGCCTTGCCGGCCCCGCCAGTGCCCGGCCCGCAGTGCCCGGCCCGGCCGCGCCGCATGATTACAGGCACCGGCTTTCGGTTGTCCTTGACGGGATGGCCGGCAGCGCGCTAGAGGGCGCTGAGCGGCGGGTATGATGTAATGGTAGCCTGTCAGCTTCCCAAGCTGAACGCGCGGGTTCGATTCCCGCTACCCGCTCCAGGGCACCGGCCTGCCCTCCGGCGTGCCGTATCATCGACACAGACCTTCCTGCCCCGATATCGAACAGAGCGCCGCAACCCCGCCGCGCGCAAATCCTTCGTACGCCGACACGGCAGCGCCGCTGAGGTCGACATGGCCCTGCGGACCCGTCGCGTTTCCGCGTCTCGCAGTGGCACCAGGCGGGATAGTTACGACCATCGGGCAGGCCGCCAACGGACCGCTA
>SKNG01000253.1 GCA_007120685.1 Paracoccaceae bacterium
CGCCCGCAAGGAGAGCGGCGTTCACGCAGGCGCCGCCGGACAAAGCAAAACGTTGATAGGAGAAGACCCATGCGTCACGCCCGCGGCTATCGCCGCCTGAACCGCACCCATGAGCACCGCAAGGCGCTGTGGGCCAATATGGCCGGCTCGTTGATCGAGCATGAGCAGATCAAGACGACGCTGCCCAAGGCCAAGGAACTGCGCCCGATCGTGGAAAAGCTGATCACGCTGGCCAAGCGCGGCGATCTGCACGCCCGCCGCCAGGCGGCCGCGCAACTGAAGCAGGACAAGCATGTCGCCAAGCTGTTCGAGGTGCTGGGCCCGCGTTTTGCCGAGCGTCGGGGCGGCTATGTCCGCGTCCTGAAGGCCGGATTCCGCTATGGCGACATGGCGCCGATGGCGATCATCGAATTCGTCGAGCGCGATGTGGAGGCCAAGGGCGCGGCTGACCGCGACTATCTGGAAAGCCTGGAGGCGAGCGAGGAATAACGCGCGCCACACCGGCTGAAACGAGCTTTCGAAGGCCCGTGCCGTTGCGCGGGCCTTTCGCATTGCGTGGGGCTGGTGGATACTGCCTTGGACGGGGTGCTGGTGGCAGCGTCGCGGGTGCTGCCTGCCCCCGCACCCCCGGGAGTATTTTCGGCAAGATGAAGGGGCGGGGCCGGAGTGGCTGATCTGTTCGACCGAACGGCGGAGGAAGGCGGGAAGCGGGAGGCGCCGCGCCCGCTGGCGGATCGGTTGCGGCCGGGCGCACTGGATCAGGTTATCGGACAGGAGGCGGTGCTGGCCCCGGAAGGTCCGCTGGGGTCGATGCTGGCTGCCGGCGCGCTCGGCTCGGTGATCCTGTGGGGGCCGCCCGGGGTGGGCAAGACCACCATCGCACGCCTGCTGGCAGATGCCACCGATCTGGCCTTCGTGCAGATCAGTGCGATCTTCACCGGCGTGACGGAGCTGCGCAAGATGTTCGAGGCGGCGGCGCTGCGGCGCGGGCAGGGGCGCGGGACGCTGCTGTTCGTGGACGAGATCCACCGCTTCAACAAGGCCCAGCAGGACGGGTTCCTGCCGCATATGGAGGATGGCACCATCGTGCTGGTGGGCGCCACCACCGAAAACCCGTCCTTCGCGCTGAATGCCGCGCTCTTGAGCCGGGCGCAGGTGATCGTGCTGAAGCGGCTGGATCTGGCCGATCTGGAGCGTCTGGCCCAGCGCGCCGAGCAGGCGCTGGACCGCGCCTTGCCCCTGACCGCCGAGGCGCGCGAGGCGCTGCTGGAAATGGCCGATGGCGACGGGCGGGCGGCGCTGAACCTGATCGAACAGGTGATGGCCTGGGAGCTGTCCACGCCGCTGGATGCGCAGGCGCTGGGCCAGCGGCTGGCGCGGCGGGCGGCGCAGTATGACAAGGCGGGCGATCAGCATTACAACCTGATTTCCGCCCTGCACAAATCCGTGCGCGGCTCCGACCCCGATGCCGCGCTTTACTGGTTGGCGCGGATGCTGGCGGGTGGCGAGGACCCGCGCTATCTGGCCCGCCGCATCACCCGCATGGCGGTGGAGGATATCGGCCTGGCCGACCCGCAGGCGCAGGCGGTTTGTCTGGACGCCTGGCAGGTCTACGAGCGGCTGGGCAGCCCGGAAGGCGATCTGGCGCTGGCGCAGGCGGTGATCTATCTGGCGCTGGCGCCGAAATCGAACGCCGCCTATGCCGGGTTCAAGGCCGCTCAGGCGCTGGCGAAGAAGACCGGTTCTGCCATGCCGCCCGCGCATATCCTCAACGCCCCCACCGCGCTGATGAAGGAACAGGGCTATGGGGAGGGCTATGAATACGATCATGATGCGCCGGATGGGTTTTCGGGGCAGAACTATTTCCCGGAAGGGGTGAAGCGCCCGGTCCTTTATGCCCCGCCGGAGCGGGGGTTCGAGCGGGAACTGGGCAAGCGTCTGGTATGGTTCGCCAAGCAGCGCGCGCGGCGGGGCGAAGGGGGCTGAGCCCCCCGGAACAGGCACCCGGCATTGGCGGTTGACATCGCGCCGCGCCCGCGAAAAGGAGGGGCGCATGTGGGGAACCCTGGCACAGGTGGCAATCGGCGGGGCGCTGGGCGCGATGGCGCGTTTCGGCACGCAATCGCTGTCCTTTCGCCTGTTCGGCCCGCACTTCCCGGTGGGGACGATGGCGGTGAACGGGCTGGGGTCATTCCTGATGGGGCTACTGGCGGCGCTCTTGATCGACCGGGACATCGCCCGTTTCGCCCCAGGGCTGCTGGTCGGCTTCCTGGGGGCCTACACGACCTTCTCCACCTATGCGCTGGATGCCCTGCGACTGTGGGAGCGCGGCGAGGCGGCGCTTGCCACCGGCTATGTGCTGGGCACCGTCGTGCTGTCGATCGGCGCCTGTGTGGCGGGCATGGCGATCGGGCGGGCTCTGTTCACATGAGCGGGGTGCAGAGGCTTGTGGTGGGCCCGGATGAGGGTGACCAGCGGCTGGACCGCTGGCTGAAGCGGCACTTTCCGCAGCTCAATCAGGCGATGGTGGAGCGGCTGTGCCGCAAGGGCGCGTTGCGTGTCGATGGCGGCCGGGTGAAGGCCGCAACGCGGCTGGAAGCCGGGCAGAGCGTGCGCGTCCCGCCCTTGCCCGATGCCCCGCCGCCAGCCGTCACGGCCCCGGCGCGCGGCCCCTCGCCCGATGATGCCGCAATGATCCAGGCCGCAGTGATCTGGAAGGACCAGCATATCATCGCGCTGAACAAACCGCCGGGCCTGCCGTCGCAGGGCGGCTCGGGGCAGGGCAGCCGGCATGTGGACGGGCTGACCGGGGCCTTGATGTTCGGCTACAAGGAACGCCCGGTGCTGGTGCATCGGTTGGACAAGGATACTTCCGGCCTGATGCTGTTGGCCCGCACCCCGCGCGTGGCGCGCAGGCTGGGCGAGGCGTTCCGGGCGCGTGCGACGCAGAAGATATACTGGGCCGTCACCGCCGGCGTGCCCAGCCCAGCCAAGGCCACGGTACGTTACGGGCTGGTCAAGGCCGGCGGCGCGGGCGCCGAAAAGATGCGCTGCATCCACCCCGACCAGGTCGCCGCAACCGAGGGTGCGAAACATGCCATCACCGATTACGCCGTGATCGAGCGGTTGGGAAACCGCGCCGCCTGGGTGGCGCTGTCGCCCGTTACCGGTCGTACCCATCAGCTGCGCGCGCATATGGCCGAACTGGGCCATCCCATCGCCGGCGACGGGAAATACGGTGGATCAGGACAGGAGAACCCGGGCACCGGCTGGGGCGCGCAACTGGGCGGCGAGATCAGCCGCAAGCTGCATCTGCACGCCCGCTCCATCCGGCTTGACCATCCGGTGACCGGCGCGCCCCTGTTCCTGACCGCGCCGCTGCCCGCGCATATGGCGCGCAGCTGGGCGGCCTTTGGCTGGCGCGAGGGCGACGCGCCCGAAGACCCCTTTGCCGAGGCGCCATGACCGGCTGGGCGCGCAAGGTCTTCTGGAAAGATGTCGCCACGGCCAAGGGGCCGGAGGGGCATGCCGTGCTGCTCGATGGCCGGCCGCTGCGAACGCCGGCGCGCGCGGCCCTGGCCCTGCCCACGGCCGCGCTGGCCCATCTGGTAGCCGAGGAATGGCGCGCGCAGAATGGTACCATCCGCCCGGACAGCATGCCCGCCACGCGCGCCGCCAATGCCGCCATCGACAAGGTGCGCGGCAGCAAGGGCGATGTGACCGCGCTGGTGGCGGCCTATGGCGAAACCGATCTGTTGTGCTACCGCGCCAGTTCGCCGGCGGCGCTCTGCGCCGAACAGGCCGCCGCCTGGGAGCCTTTGCTGGACTGGGCCACGCGGCGCTACGAGGTCACCTGGCGGCGGGTCGAAGGGGTGATGCCGGCATCGCAGCCGCCCGCGACCCTGGCGCGGCTGACAAATGAAGTCGCGCGCCTGAACGCGTTCGAACTGACCGCCATGCATGATCTGGTGGCAATGTCCGGCTCGCTGGTCATCGGGCTGGCGGTGCTGGAGCGGGCCGAGGCGCCAGAGCAGCTGTGGCAAGCCTCTCGCATCGACGAGGACTGGCAGGCGCGCCAATGGGGTCATGACGAAGAGGCGAGGCGAACCGCCGAGAATCGACGACAGACCTTCATGCAGGCAGTGCGGTTTCTGAGGGCATGTCAGGCAGAGCCAGGCTGAGTATCTGGCGGATTCGACAGCACTCTTTGTCTTGACCTTGGCCAAGCTTCGTCTCAGATTGAACCTGCCGTTTTTCCAGGACTGTGACTAAACGGCAACAGGGAGCAGTAAACAAAACATGAAGATCGCAACGCTACTGGGGCTCGCAACGGCCGGCATCTTGGTTCTTCAGGTGCCTGCGGCGGCGCAGACCCTTCAGGCGGTTCAGGATCGCGAGACGCTGGTCTGTGCGGTGCCGGCAGACATGCGCGGCTTCGCCGCGGCCGATTCTGCCGGCGCCTGGAGCGGCTTTGACGTGGCTTTCTGTCGTGCCCTGGCTGCGGCGGTGCTGGGCTCTTCCACGGCGGTGACCTTCCTGCCCGGCACGCGCGAGGAACGTTTCGACGCGCTGATCGCCGGCGAGGCCGATGTGGTGTCTGGCAATGCGGGCTGGCACTATAGCGCCGATGTCGAGTTGCCGATCAGCTTTGTCGGCGTCACGCTGTTTGACGGGCTGGGCGTCATGGTCAGCCGGGAACTGGGGGTGGCATCGGCGCAGGAACTGGAAGGCATGCGCATCTGCGTCGATCCCGATGCCCCGTCGAGTGACGCGCTGAGCGAGTATTTCGGCATGTGGGACAAGCAGTACGATCCCGTGCCCGTGCACAACCGCGCCGATGTGCAGGAACGGTATCTGGGCGGGGGCTGCGACGCCGTCAGTGCCGAGATTTCGCGCCTCGCCGCGATTCGTGCCGCCTTTGCCGCGCCGGGCGACCATGTCTTCCTGCCCGAGGTTCTGGCCCGCGAGCCGCAATCGCTGGTGGTGCGCGACGACGATCAGCAATGGGCCGATATCGTGCGCTGGGTACTGAACGCGCTGATCCTGGCCGAAGAACTGGGCGTCACCTCGGCGAATGTGGACGAACTGGCCGCCGGATCGACCAACCCCCATGTCGCCCGGTTGCTGGGCACTTCGGATAACCTGGGGGAAATGCTGGGGCTGGAAAGTGACTGGGCGCAGCGTGCCATCGCCGCCGGTGGCCATTATGGCGAGATCTATGCCGCCAATATCGGCCAGCAAACCCCCATCGGCCTGCCGCGCGGGCTGAACGCGCTATGGACCCAGGGCGGGTTGATGTATTCGCCGCCGTTTCGCTGACGCCCCTGCCTACGGGTCGATGCGCAACCATTCCCTGCCGATGGGGCGCGGTCAGGCCGCCAGTTCGCGCGGTACGACGAAATCCCGAACGGCGCCCAGGCCGAAGCCGACATCCTGCCAGCTGTCGATCTCGAAACTGGCGATCAACGTGGCGCCGGTTGGGTAGCGACGATAGGCCGGATGCGCCGGCATCTGTGCCACGATCCGTTCGGCAAATTCGCCGATGCCGGGATTGTGTCCGACCATCATCACCGTCTCGGCCTGGGCGTGACGCAGCACGGCCAGCATGACATCGGGGCTGGCATGATAAAGCGCGGGCTTGAGTACCAGCGCCGGTGCGTCGCCCGCTGCCGTGCCCAGCGTCTGTGCAATACGCTCCCAGGTTTCACGGGTCCGCGTGGCATCAGAGCACAGCACCTCGCCCGGGATGTAGCCGCGCGAGGCAAGCCAGGCGCCCAGCTCGGCCGATGCTCGCTGGCCGCGGGCGTTCAGCGGGCGGTCATGGTCGGCCATCATCGGGTCGTCCCAACTGGACTTGGCGTGGCGGGTCAGGATCAGGCGGCGGGTCATCGGTGGAATTGCCTCATGTGCCAGGCCGATTGTTCGGGCAATCTTGCATGGCTTTGCGAGGCGGGGCAAGCGCGCCTTGCGGCGCAGCCCCGCGCCATGCAATCGCCGCCGCCGGGGCTGTCAAGCCAGCTGCGGCAGGCCGAGAGGTTGTAGCCCTCTGCCGGCCCTTTCAGCGCGCCGACCGGGCAGGCGGTCAGGCAGGGCTTATCATCGCAGGTATTGCAGGGGCAGGGTTCTGGCGGCAGGCCCAGCGCGAAGGGCAGGGCGACGGCGCCCCTGAACGAGACCCAGAGCCCGGCCTGCGCATGCACGAGCAGCCCCGCCGGGCTTTGCCAGATGCGGCCCGTCGTCAGCGCCCAGCGCAGGAAGGGCGGCCAGGGCGGCCCGTCGGAGGGGAAAAGCGCGCGGCCCCGGTAGCGGCAGGCCAGACCGCCCAGCACGCGCACGGACCAGCGGTCAACCGGGTCCGGCTGGCCGTCCCGCCATTCGGGCTGGGTTTGCACATGGCGCCACCAGCCCGGCCCGCCCTGCGGCCCGATCAGCACAAGAGCGGTGCTGTCCTCTGGGCAAAAGGCCGGGTCCGGCGGGGCCTCGCCCAGCGGGACGAGGTGGTTTTCTGCCAGCGCGGCGCGCAGGGTGTCGGCCGGGGAGGGGGGCGTTGCCCCCCGCGCGCGTTGCGCGCTCCCCCCAGAGTATTTGGGGCAAGATGAGGGGGCGCGCGTGCGTGGGTTTGTCACAGCCCTTCGCCGCGCGGGGTGATGGGGGGGGGGGTGGCGCGGATCATCGAGCCCGCGCCGTGTTCGGTGAAGAGCTCCAGGAGGCAGGCATTGGGCACGCGGCCGTCGAGTATGACCACGGCGCGGACGCCGGCCTCGATCGCCGCGAGCGCGGTCTCTGTCTTCGGGATCATGCCGCCGGCGATGGTGCCGGCTTCCGTCATGGCGCGGACCTGATCCGGGTGCATCTGTGTGACCACCGCGCCAGTCTCGTCCTTCACCCCGGCGACATCGGTCAGCAGCAGCAGCCGGTCGGCCTGCAGCGCGCCGGCGATGGCGCCGGCGGCGGTGTCGCCATTGACGTTGAAAGTCTCGTTTTCGGCCATGCCGGTGCCGACCGGGGCCACCACCGGGATCATGCCGGCGGTGAACAGATCGCGCAGGATCTGCACGTTCATTTCCACCGGGCGGCCGACAAAGCCGAGGTCCGGATCGTCGGGCTGGCAGACCATCAGGTCGTCGTCCTTGCCCGAGATCCCCACCGCGCGGCCGCCCTGATCGTTGATCGCCTGCACGATGCGCTTGTTGACGAGGCCCGAGAGAACCATTTCCACCACCTCGACCGTGGCCTGGTCGGTGACGCGCTTGCCGCGCAGGAAGCGCGCTTCGATGCCCAGCCGGCCCAACAGATCGTTGATCATCGGCCCGCCGCCATGGATCACCACCGGGTTCACCCCGACCTGGCGCATCAGCACGATATCGCGGGCGAATTCGGCCATCGCCGCGTCGTCGCCCATGGCGTTGCCGCCGAACTTGATGACCACCACGGCACCGGTATAGCGCTGCAGATAGGGCAGGGCCTCGGACAGGGTGCGGGCGGTGGCGACAGGGTCCTCTATCATGGGCAGAGACTTCATTTGCGCATATTCAGGCCAGGGAGAATCGAGGCTTTGGTAGTCGGTTATGCCCCCGCTGCCAAGCGTCTGCAGGGCTTCGGACATATTTCGCTGGCGAAAACTATTTCTGACTACTATGATCGGAAATTGGGTGTCATCACGTCGAGGCGTTTGTCATGTCCGACCGCTTGCCTACCCTGCTTCTGACGGGCGCCAGCCGCGGAATCGGGCATTCGACTGTCAAACGGTTCTCGGCCGCCGGATGGCGCGTTCTGACCTGTTCCCGTCAGCCCTTTGACTCGCGCTGCCCCTGGCCCGGGGGCGAAGAGAACCATATCGAAATCGACCTCGCCGATGCCGCGAACACCCAGAAAGCCATCGACGTGATCCGCGCCAGGATCGGCGGCCGGCTTGAGGCGCTGGTCAACAACGCCGGTATTTCGCCCAAGGAGCCCGGCGGCGCGCGTCTGGGGGCGCTGGATACCGATCTGGAAACCTGGGGGCAGGTCTTCAACGTCAATTTCTTTGCCTCGATCGTGCTGGCGGGGGGGCTGTGCCGTGAATTGGCGGCGGCGAAAGGGGCGGTGGTCAATGTCACCTCGATCGCGGGTAGCCGGGTGCATCCTTTTGCCGGCGCGGCCTATGCCACGTCGAAGGCCGCGCTGGCGGCGCTGACGCGTGAGATGGCGCATGACTTCGGGCCGCTGGGGGTCCGGGTCAACGCGATTGCACCGGGCGAGGTGGATACCGCGATCCTGTCGCCCGGGACCGAAAGGATTGTCGAGGAACTGCCCCTGCGCCGCCTGGGCACGCCGGCCGAGGTGGCGGAGGCGATCTTCTTTCTGTGCGCGCCGGGGGCCAGTTACATCACCGGCGCCGAACTGCATATCAATGGCGGGCAGCACATCTGAGCACGTTGGCAGGCATTCCGAGGCGGATCAGCGCATATCGGCGATGAGGGCGCGCAGGGTGGGAATGCCCTGACCCGTTTCCGAAGAGGTGACGAGCAATGCGGGGAAGGCGGCGGCGTGGCGGGCCAGCGCGGCGCGGGTCTGCGCAAGGGTCGTTTCCCTGTCCTTCGCGCCGATCTTGTCGGCCTTGGTCAGGACCACCTGAAAGGTGACCGCGGCGCGGTCCAGCAGGTCCATGATCTGATGGTCCACATCCTTGATGCCGTGGCGCATGTCCACCAGCACGAAGGCGCGGCGCAGGGTGGGGCGACCGGCGAGATAGGCTTTCAGCAGCGCCTGCCAGCGTTCCACCACCTTCACCGGCGCGCGGGCGAAGCCGTAGCCGGGAAGATCGACCAGATAGCTGTGGGTGCCCAGGGTGAAGAAGTTGATTTCCTGTGTGCGGCCGGGGGTGTTAGAGGTGCGCGCCAGCGCCTTTCGTCCAGTCAGGGCGTTGATCAGGCTGGACTTGCCGACGTTCGAGCGACCGGCGAAACAGACCTCCAGCCGGTCGGCGGGGGGCAGGCCGTCCATCGCGACCACGCCCTTTACGAAATCGACCGGCCCCGCGAAGAGCCTGCGCCCGGCTTCCTCCGCTTCCGGCGTGGGGGCGGGGGTCAGGGGGAAGGGCAGGGTCATGCCGCGGCGCGGAGTGCGGCTAGGTCGCTGCCGCGGATGGCGTCCAGGTTTCGGGTGATCCGGTCCGCGGGCCAGTCCCACCATGCGATGTCCATGAGCGCCTCGACGGTCGCCTGATCGAAGCGCCGGCGCACCTGTCGGGCCGGGTTGCCGGCGACGACGGTGTAGGGGGCCACATCGCGGCTGACGACGGCGCGCGCCGCGACGATGGCGCCGGGGCCGATGGTGGCGCCGGGCAGGATATATGCCTCACTGCCCACCCAGGTATCGGCGCCGATCACCGTGTCGCCGCGATTCCCGGCCGCCCAACTGGCCGGGTCGAAGCCCTGTTCCCAGCCGCAACCGAATATGTTGAACGGATAGGTGGAAAACCCGCCCATCGCGTGATTGGCGCCGTTCATCACGATCCGGCAGCCGGTGGCGAAGGCACAGAACGCGCCGATCACCAGCCGGTCGCCGACAAAGTCGAAATGGTGCAGCACGTTGCGGTCGAAGAAGGCCTGCGCATGATCGGGGTCATCGTAATAACTGTAGGGGCCGACCGACACATTGGCCCGCCCGGCGGCAAGCGGGCGCAGGGCGACGATGCGCGGAAAGCCGGGCATGGGGTGCAGCGTGTCCGGGTCGGGGCCGGTCAGCATGACACGTTGTCCCCCACCGCCACCTCGCCCCCCTCTACGACCTGGGCATAGACGCCGAAATCGGCATGGCCCCAGCCTTCTTCCAGCGCCGCCAGCGTGTCTGCATCGGTGCGGCCGGTGTCCGGGTTGGCGCAGGTGGCCGCGCAGCGGGTGATGCGTTCGACCACGCGCAGACGCGCCTGGCCCACGGTAATCTCGCGTCCCGGCAGATCGAACTCCTCCCAGGGGGCCAGCCCCTCCAGCCACAGATTGCCGCGAAAGCGGTGGATCGACAGGTCCTGCCCCATGCGCCGCGAGAGGATGCGCAGCGAGGTCAGGCTGAGGACGGAGACGAAAGGATCGGGCACATCGGTCAGCGCGCCGCCATCCGCACGGCTGACCAGGCGCGCGGGGGCGGGGCGCGAAGCTGGCCAGAGAGGGCGCAGCCAGTCGACCAGTGCATCGCCCCCGGCGGGCAGAAGGCCGGTAAAGGGCGGCCGGTCCGGGTGGTTGAGCGTGATCTCGCCGGTCTCATCGCGGAACCGGGCGCGTACGGCCTGCAGGCCGCCCTCGGCCGCGCCGCGCAGGAAGCGCTGCTTCGGCGCCCACCCGGCTGGCCGGTCGAACCCTGCCGCCTCATGTGCCACGGCAAAGGCACGGTCATGGGGCAGGGGTTGGCCCGGGGTCAGGGTGACCTGCGCAATCTCCTCATACCCCACCGATTTGATGGGGTGGCGGCAGATATGGGCCAGCCGCAGCGCACTCACTTTGCGGCGTCGCTTTTCTTGCGCTTGAACGTTTCACGGATATTGCCAAAGACATCCGGCTTGCTGCCGTTCAGCCGCATGATGGAATACTGCTGCGCGAAGGTGATGATGTTGTTGCCGATCCAGTAGAGCAGCAGGCCGGATGCGAAGCCGCCCAGGATGAACATGAAGACCCAGGGCATCCAGTTGAAGATCATCGCCTGCATCTGGTCGGTGGGGGCCGGGTTCAGGCGCATCTGCAACCACATGGTGAAGCCGAAGAGCAAGGGCATGATGCCGATCAGGATCAGCGCGGCGAAACTGTTCGGATCAGGCGCCGCCCAGGGCAGCAGGCCGAACAGGTTGACGATGGATGTGGGGTCCGGCGCCGAGAGGTCGTTGAAGACACCGATCCAGGGCGCATGGCGCATCTCGATGGTGACGAAGATCACCTTGTAGAGCGAGAAGAAGATGGGGATCTGCAGAAGAATCGGCAGGCAACCCGCGGCCGGGTTCACCTTCTTCTCCTTGTAGAGCTTCATCATCTCCTGCTGTAGCTTCTGGCGGTCGTCGCCGGCGCGTTCCTTGATCGCCAGCATCTCCGGCTGCAACTCCTTCATCCGCGCCATCGAGACATAGGATTTCCACGCCAGCGGCAGCAGCACGGCCTTGATGATCAGGGTCAGCACCAGGATCGACCAGCCCATGTTGCCCAGGATGCCATTGACGAAATACAAGAGCGCGAAGATGGGCTTGGTCAGGAAGAAGAACCAGCCCCAGTCGATGGCGTCAACAAAGCGGTCGATCTGGGCTTCGCGCTCATAGTTGCGCAGGACCGTCCATTCCTTCGCTCCGGCGAACAGGCGCGACTGGACCTCGGTGCTGGCGCCCGGGGCCACGGTGACCGGCGCCATGCGCATCGAGGTCTGGTAGATATCGGCGCCGGGCACATGCTGCGCCACGGCGGTGAAACCCTGGCCGGGCATGCCGATCAGGGCGCCCATGAAATACTTGCCGGTCAGCCCGATCCAGCCGTTTTCCTCGACAGTGGTGACGCTGGC
>SKNG01000271.1 GCA_007120685.1 Paracoccaceae bacterium
AGGGCGCGCGCAGCCGGGCCAACCCGCCCAGGGTAAAGCCGCGCGGCAGCACGATCTCGATATCGCCGTCCATGCTCTCGATCGTCCAGGCGTCGTTCAGAAGCTGGTCCGGGGTCAGCACCATATCGCCCGTGGCGCGCATCACCTCGCCCAGAGCCAGCGTGCCGGGGCCGCCGATGGTGATGTCGGCCAGCGGGCTGAACATCAGCCGGCGCAGCGTGGCGAGGGTGAGGGTTGTCCCCTCGGCGATATCCAGCGCCAGCGAGGAGGCGCCCAGATCAACCGTCAGATCGCCCCCTCCCGCAGCGGCCATCAGCGGCGCGCCGTTCTGGGCGGTGGCAGCGCCGATGGGGCCCGACACATCGAACAGCACCGAGCCGGCGGTGACCGTGGGCGTGGACAGACCCGCCACGGCATCCAGCCTGCCCGAGGGCAGCACGACCGAGAAAGCCTGCGGGGTGAAGACGGTGCCCAGCGTCAGGTCATTCTCGCCACTAAGCCAGATCCCCTGCGCCGCGCGGGCGTCCAGCGAAGAGATGGTGCCAGGGGTGCGCACCCACAGCGGCGCGTCCTCAGTGCCCAGGCTGCCCGCGCCGGCCTCCAGCACGATTCTAAGGCCGGTGATCTGGTCGGTGTCGCGCCCATCCTCGCGCCGGCCATCCAGGATCGATTGCGCGCTTTGCAGCCGCAGCAACGCGCCCGCACTGACGTCGATCAGCCGCAGGTCACGCTGGCTGCCGATGAACACGGCACCGGCGCTTGCGGTCAGCCTGCCGGTCAGATCGACATCCACATCCTCGATCCGCCGGATGGTGATGCTGCCATCGGCTTCGGTGGTGATATCCTCGCGCGCGGCGCTCCACAGCGCCAGCAGGGCCTCTTCATCCGGTGCCTGACCGGCGGCAATGGTCAGGGGATCCAGAATCTGGCCGATGAACCCGGGCGCGGTCAGCGTGGCATCGCCGGCGGCGATGATGTTCGGCGCCTCGATGCGCAACTGGGTTTCGGTGACCGGCAGCACCAGATCCTCGCGCAGACCGCGCTGCAACTGGGCATCGGTGAAGAAGGCGCGCTCGGTCAGTTCGGCCACCGTGCGCTCGTCCGGTTCCAGGATCGACGGGTCATAGGGCTGGTCGCCCCAGGCGTCGTGGATGCGGTGATAATCCCGGGTGCGCTCGTCGGCAGATTCCTGAATCTGCTCCTCGGTCAGCCCCTCGGACATCAACTGCGCAATCTGCGCTTCCGAGTAGCGCCAAGCGTATTCGGGGTTGTAGCCACGGTCCAGGAGCCGGCCGCTTTCGGCATCGAATTCCTGCCGCTGGGACCAGTAGAATTCGTAGGCTTCGCTTTCCTCGGCGATGATCGAGGCCAGCAGCACCGCGCGCCGCGCTTCCGCGCCCTCGTCGCCTTCGCGCAGGGCCAGTTCGCCCCAGAGCGCGTCCAGCAACCCGGCCACGGCGCGCAGATCCTGCGTCTCGTCGGGGTTGGCGTCGATGATCTGGTTGATCGAGGTCAGCACGACCGCACCGGTGCGCGAGGCCAGCTGGCCCAGCGGCATCGAGGTCGCGCCCGGCCCGCCTTGCAACACGATATTGCCCTGCGCCGTGGCATCCAGCCGCTCGCGCACCGCCACCTGCAGGGGTGTGCCCATCTGCCCGATGCTGCCCGACTGCGCGACCAGTTCCACCCGGTCGCCATCGACGCCCGGGCTGGACGACAGCGCGCGCAGGATCGAGCCCGGCGCCTCCAGCACCACCTCGCGACCGGACACGGCATGGACGCGGATATTGCCGCTCAGCGCGCCCAGATTCACCACGCCATCGGCCGACAGCGCCGATATCCGGCCACCGTCCGGCTGATCGACGATCAGCATCCGGGTGTCGCTGCGCTGTGCCTGGGGGATGAACAGACGCGCGGCGCGGCGTTCGCTGTCCAGCGTCGCCGCCTCGAACACGGCCGAGCCGCCGAAACCCGCGGCCGCCAGCGGGCGGGGCGTGCGCAGCGTGGCGCCGGCGATATCGCCGCCGGCGGTGATGTCCAGCCGGCCGACCGAGATCAGCGCGCTGTCCGATGTCGCCAGCACAGCGCCCTGCGAGGTCAGCGTGGTGCGGCCCGAGGTGTTCTGGAACCCGCCCGCGATGCGCAGATCGCCGACCGAGGAAATCTCTACCCGGCCGGTGTCGTGGCCGGCGAAGCGGATGTCGATGGGGCGGTTGGCGGCAATCTGATGGGTGTCGAGCTGGCGATAGCTGCGCACCGTCTCGCGTGCCCAGGTCTCGCGCCGGCCGATCTGGATGCCGAAGATCGGATCGGTGATTGGCACCATCTCGCCGGTAAAGGCATAGGGGCTGGTGGTGATGGTCTCGCCAATGATCTCGCGCCGGTAGGTATAGGGCTGGGCGTTCAGGTCGGCGGCCAGCGGATTGGTGACCAGCGTGGCGATGGCGATGCGCTCGGCCTCGTCCAGTTCGACGAATTCGGCCAGGGTCTGCGGCTGCTGGGTCTGGGTGTTGATCTGGATACCGACGCCGAAGGTGCGGATCTCGCTGCGGGTGGTGGTGCGGGTGATGTCGCGCAGGCGGGTGAATTCCAGCGCGTAGTCCTGCGCGATCTGGAATTGCGCGGTGTCGGGGTCCAGCGTCTCCGACAACATGCCGGTGCCCAAGGTGCCGGACGGCCCGACAGAAAACTGCGTCCGTTCGCGACGAACGCTGTTGCCGTCCATGCGGTAGCGCGTTTCACGGAACACCCCGGGCAGGACAATCCTGTTCACCGGATCGCCGGTATCGACGATGCGGATTTCCCCTTCCACCGGGTTCAGCCCGGTGGAGACCGCGCTCAGCACCAGCGGCAGGTCGGCGCGGTTGTCGATGTTCACCCGCCCGTAGCCATGGGCCGAGCGCAGTTCGGCCAGCCCGCCGGGCCCGGTGCCGCCGGTCGAGATGATGCGGCCCACCAGTTCGATATACCCGCCGCGGGTCAGCATCGGGTCCACTTCCAGTGTGCCCTCTGCGACATTGTACCAGACCGAGGCGTTGCCCTGGATCAAGGGCACCAAAGCCGGCAACAGCTGGCCACCGGGGCCCAGCG
>SKNG01000322.1 GCA_007120685.1 Paracoccaceae bacterium
CGCATGGAACGCCGCCTGCCGCCCGTCGGCCAGCCGGCCGCGCACCAGGTCCAGTTGCCGCCCCTCGTGGATGCGCCGGTCCTCGACCGTGGCGCGCAGGGCCGCCAGGGCCAGCGCCTGGGTGCCGGCGCCGGCATAGCGGGCGCGGTCGCGGGCCTCGGCCAGCATCGCCTCGGCCAGCGCGCCCAGGGCGGGATGCTGGCTGTGGTGCAGATGGTCGGCCTTGGTGGCGGCGAAGAGGAGCCTCTCCACCCGCCGCCCGCGCAGGAACGTGGCGAGGAAGCTGTTGGAGCCGGGGCGGAAGGCGCCCAGCACCTCGGCCAGCGTGCGGCGCAGGTCATCGAGCGCCGCCGGCCCGCGCTGCACCGCCTCGATCAGGTCGACCAGCACCACCTGCCGGTCGATGCGGGCGAAGTGATTTTCGAAGAAGGGCCGCACCACCTGCCGGCAATAGGCGTCATAGCGGCGCTGCATCTCGCGCCACAGGCTGCCACGGCGGGGGCTGGGGGGTTCGGGCAGGGGCGCGAAGGTCAGCACGGGCGAGCCCGCCAGATCGCCCGGCAGCAGGAAGCGGCCCGGGCTGCAATCCGACCAGCCGGCGGCGCGGGCGGCGTGCAGGTAGTCGGTGAAGGCGGCGGCGAGGTCGCGCGCCACCGTCTCGTCATGGCGCGCGGCGGGGTCGGTGTCGCGCATCAGCGCCAGGAACGGGGCGGCCTCGGGCCTTGTCTGCATGCGGGCCAGCGTCTCGCGTGACCAGTCGGCATGGCTGCGCGCCATAAGCGCCAGATCCAGCAGCCATTCGCCGGGGTAATCGACAATGTCGATATGCATCCGGCGCGGCCCGGTCAGGGCGCCGGTCAGCATGCCGGTCAGGCCGGAGGGCGCCAGGCGGAAGGACAGGCGCAGTTCCGATATCGCGCGGGTGCTTTCCGGCCAGTGCGGTTGCGCCCCGGTCAGCGCCGCCAGATGGGTTTCGTAGTCGAACCGCGGCAGGGTCATGTCCGGCTGCGGCTGCAGCCAGACGCCAGTCATGCGCCCGGATTGGGCGGCGGCCAGCGCGGTCATCCGCGCCGGTTCCATCAGATTGGTGACCAGCGAGGTGATGAACACCGTCTTGCCCGCGCGCGACAGGCCGGTGACGCCGAGGCGCAGCACGGGCTCGAAAAACGCCTCGGATACGGTAGCGCCGACGGCATCCACCGTTCGGCCGACCTGCCCGGCTATGGTGCCGATGACCATGAAAACCCCTTGCTGCCCGGGCCTGACAATAGGCATGGCACGGGGCGGGTTAAAGGGGCGGGTTATAGGGCCAGCGCGCCGCGGCTTGCCGTCGCCGGGTGGGGCGGCATATTGAAGGGCATGAAAAACACGCTTCTGAGCATCGGGCATGGCTATGCCGCCGCCCGCGTGGCCCGCGCCCTGCCGGAAGGCTGGCGCGTCATCGGCACCACCCGCAGCGCGGATCGCGCCGGGGCGCTGCGGGATCAGGGGGTAGAGCCGGTGATCTGGCAGGCGGGCGGGCCAGTGGCGGCGCTGGCCGAGGCCTTCGCGCGGGCCACGCATGTCATCAGTTCGGTGGCCCCTGGCGAACGGGGCGACCCGGTGCTGCCGGTGCTGGCCGCGCTGCCCGCGCCGCGCCTGCGCTGGCTGGGCTATCTGACCGCAACCAGCGTCTATGGCGATTCGGGTGGCGGTTGGCTGGACGAGCATAGCCCGACAGAACCCACCAGCCCGCGCGGCCGGGGCCGCTTGGCGGCGGAACGGGCCTGGCAGGGTTTTGGCGCCGAACGCGGGGTTGGCGTGGCGGTGTTCCGCATCGCCGGGATCTACGGCCCCGGACGCTCGGCTATAGACCAGTTGCGGGCCGGAACGGCGCGGCGGGTGGTCAAGCCGGGGCAGGTGTTCAACCGCATCCATGTCACCGATCTGGGCCGCATCGTGGCGGCAGCGGCGGTGCAGGCGGCGACCGGCCCCTTCCTGCTGTGCGACGGCAACCCAGCGCCGCCGCAGGATGTGGTGGCCCATGCCGCCGAACTGACCGGCCTGCCCTGCCCGCCCGAAGTGCCCTTCGAGCAGGCCCAGATGAGCCCGATGGCGCGGTCCTTCTACAGCGAGAACAAGCGCACGCGCTCGGTCCGCGTCGGCCCGGAACTGGGCGTGAGCCTGCTTTACCCGGACTATCGCGCCGGGTTGCCGGCGATTGCGGCTGGCGAGACGTGAGCGGGCGCACGCGCCGGTATCAGCAGCGGAAGAACGGGCCTTCGAAGGCCCGTGCATACGCGCGTTCCAACGCGCGTTTCCCGCGGACCGGCCCGGCGTGATGAGCGCTTTCATGGCGGCCGGTCATGGGATATCCGCAGGCCATGCCCCGTTTCGCCTTTCGCCTTGAATACGACGGCCGCCATTTCAGCGGCTGGCAGATGCAGGCCGATCAGCCCTCGGTCCAGGCCGCGTTCGAGGCAGCGCTGGCCCGGCTGGACCCCGCCGCACCCCGCAGCCATGCCGCCGGGCGCACCGACGCGGGCGTGCATGCCACGGCTCAGGTGGCCCATGCCGACCTGAGCCGCAACTGGGCGCCGGATCGGCTGCTGATGGCCGTCAACCACCACCTGCGCCCGCATCCGGTGGCGGTGAACGCCTGCGCGGCGGTGGGTGAGGGTTTCCACGCCCGTTTCTCGGCCATCGAGCGGCGCTATACCTACCGGCTGATCGCCCGCCGCGCGCCGCTGATCCATGCGCAGGGACGGGTCTGGCAGGTCCGTCACCCGCTGGCCGTGGAACCGATGCGCGACGCCGCCCGCGCCCTTATCGGCAAGCACGATTTCACCACCTTCCGCGCGAGCCTCTGTCAGGCGGCCTCGCCGGTGAAGACACTGGATGCGCTGGAGATCGAGGAATGCGCGGCCGAGGGCGGCGGGCAGGACTTCCGCTTTCATCTGCGCGCGCGGTCCTTCCTGCACAATCAGGTCCGGTCCATCGTCGGCACGCTGGAACGGGTCGGCGCCGGCGCCTGGGAACCCGAGCGCGTGGCGCAGGCGCTGGCCGCGCGCGACCGCGCCGCCTGCGGGCCGGTGGCCCCGCCGCAG
>SKNG01000333.1 GCA_007120685.1 Paracoccaceae bacterium
AACTCGACCTCTTCGACGCCCTGAGCCTGCAAAAACCCGCCTGACGCCACATGTCGTCACACAAACGCCAATCCGGTGTTAGCAATATCAATTGCTTACGCGATTAAGTGTCGAAGTTGGGATGACACTGCCGGGCCATCGTTGCCTACAGCCACACCGACGGGCCCAGCAGCCTTGGATGGAGGGCCGCCAGCCCCACCCAAAGCGCCAGTCCGGCCAGCAGCCTGACGGGCCAGCTTGCAGGCAGATGCGCCCGCCCTGCCGTCAGCCGGGCAAGCTCCGCCGCGCCCAGCTCACGGCGACGGCGGCGGTTGATCATGGCCATGCCCAAAACCGCGAAGCCGGCAAAGCCCGCGAACATCAGCGCATGAGCCAGATCGCCGTTGGCGGGCAGATGGCCGGCCGCCCACAGCACCAGCGCGGCCAGATACGGGTGACGGACCAGACCCATGATCCCGGGCCGTGAAGGGTCGAAGCGGTGGTTGCGCCAGCCGCCAAAGGATAGCGGGTTGGGCGCAAAGGCGGCGAAGGCGATCAGCAGGCAGGCCGCCAGCATCGCCCCTTGCGCGACGGGGCGTTGCCACGCGGCCCAATCCCACAGTGGGACAAAGGGCGCGCGCCCTGCCGCGACGATCAGCCAGCCCAGCGCCAGGACCGAGACCGCGCTATAGGCCAGCCCGAACCCGCCCGCGCCGAGCCGGGCCACAATCCAGCCCTTGACGCCCGGGCGCACGGGCAGGGCATGGCTGAGCAGGAAAAACGCCCAGGCCAGCGCGTACGCGCCCCAGCCGCTCATCCCCGCCCGGATGCTGCCTTGGCGGCAGGTCTGGGCCGTGTCAGGCTCGGCCAGTAGATCACGGCGAAACCGGCAAAGCCTACCATCCAGCCGATAGCAGCCAGTTCCATCAGCCCCGGGAGTTGCGGCCAGAGCGCGTTGGCCGGTCGCGCGAGCGCGGCCAGGATCACCGCCAGATAAAGCGCGGTGATGGGGCGCGATGCGGTCAGCTTTCGGCCGGTATGGCCGAGGCTTGCGCGGGTCATCACCGCCAGTGTCATCAGCCCCACGGCGCCGGCCAGCCAGAGATGCCGGGCGCCTGCATCAGTGATCCAGCCCAAGACGGCTGCAGCGATGGCCAGAAAGCCAAGCCCGATGAAGGCGAAAGCGGCATGCAGCACCCAGACCAGCGGCTCGCCCCCCGTGCGCCAGCCCTGCCAGCGCGACAGCCGCCACAGGTTGCCAAGGCCCGCTGCCAGCGCCAGCCAGCCGGTGGCCGCTTGATGCGGCGCCAGCACGAACAGCACCAGCGCCGCGCCGGTCAGGGCAAGGACGACCGCATCGGCGCGACCTGCGGGCGCGGGCAGCGTCGATGCCTTTCGCGCGGCCAGCCAGTTGCGGGTAAAGCTGGGCACGATCCGCCCGCCGATCAGCGCGATCAGCATCACCGCCGCCGCCAGCCCCAGACGCACCCCCGCACCCTGCGCCGCGCCGCCCGCCTGCGCCTCGACATGAAACAGCGCCTGCCCGGCCGCGAACAGCGCAATCAGCCCCGCCACCGGCAGGTTGCGCCAGTTGCCCCCGGCCACGATCTCGCGCCCCAGCGCCGCGACAAGTGCCACAGGCAGGGCCAGGTCGATGGCCATGACCACGCCCCAGTGCAGGCCCAGCGTCCATGTCGTCGCCACCCGCCCGGCCAGCCACAGCGCCACCAGCCCCGCCAGCGGCCAGCCGACGATGGGCAACCGCGCGGTCCAGTTCGGCACCGCAGTCAGCGCAAAGCCCGCGATCGCGGCCGAGGTATAGCCGAAGAGCAACGCATGGGCGTGCCAGTCGATGGGGGAAAACGGCCAGACGAAGCCGACCCACGCGAGCAGCCAGACAAGCCACAGCACCATGGCGCCGGCCGCCCAGATCGCGCCCAGCAGGAAGAAGGGGCGGAAGCCGTAGCTCAGGATTGCCGGCCCCGTCCAGGCGCGGTGGCGGGACATGGTGGTGGTGGTCATGGGTTCGGCTCGGGTTTGGGCTTCGGTCGGAAGGCGCGGATGCGGGCGGGGTCGGTCTCGACCCGCGCAGCACCGATCAGGTCCAGCCCGTATGGCACGGCGGCGAAGACCGCCGTAAGGCAGGTGGCGATGGCGCCGGGATTGCCCGGCAGGGTGATGATCAGGCTATGCCCGCGCACCCCCGCACCCTGGCGTGACAGGATAGCCGTGGGCACTTCGGCCAGCGAGGCCGCGCGCATCGCCTCGCCGAAACCCGGCAGGTCGAAGTCGATCACGGCCGCCACGCCTTCGGGCGTGCGGTCGCGCGGCGCGGGGCCGGTGCCGCCGGTGACAAGGATCAGGTCCGCGCCCCAGCCATCGGCCAGATCGGTCAGCGCGGCGGAAACGCTCTCGGCCCCGTCGGCCACGATCCGGCGCTGCACCTCGATGGGCGAGGTGATCGTGGCGCGCAGCCAGTCCTCGGCCGCCGGGCCGCCGCGGTCGGCATACGCGCCCCGGCTGGCGCGGTCCGAGACAGTGAGCACGGCCAACCGCGCAGGGCGGCCCTCAGGCATCGGCCACCACCGCTTCCAGCGCCCAGGCGGCGACGGCTTCGGGATCGGCGGGCAGGGGCTCGGCCAGCCCCTCGGCAAACTCCAGAAATGCGGGCAAGTTCAGCCCGTTCACGCCCAGCAGGACCGGCAGGCCGCGCCCGACGCCCTCGACGATCACGGGAACGAACCCGCGCCCCAGCGCCTCTTGCTTGCCGAACTTGTTGACCACCAGCAGCGCCGCGCCATCCAGGCGCGGCACCACCTCGGCCACCGCGCGTTCCAGCGCGCTGCCGTCCAGCCGGCAACCGCGCGCCTGCGTGCCCAGGTCCTGGCTGATCCGCAGCACCGGCCCGTCGGGCAGGACGCGCACATCCATGTCGCAGACATGCCGCCCGGGGCGTTCGGGGTTGGTCTGTACCGTGCCGGCCATCGGCACCCCGCGCGCAGCCAGAAGCGCGACCGCCCGCGCCAAACAGGCATCCGTGGCGCCCCGTCCGGGCAGGCTGACATATCCGATCTGCATTTTCCTTATCCTCCAATTGGCAAAGCCT
>SKNG01000232.1 GCA_007120685.1 Paracoccaceae bacterium
CGCCCCGCTGCCGCGCAGGGTGCGGCTGCTGCCTAGCGACTCGCGCGCCAGCGGCGGCTCCACCGCGAAGGGCACGGCGCGGGCCGGAAAGCGCTGGCCCCATTCCCGCGCCGGGCCGAGGTCGATATGGATGAAGCCCGAACGCGGGTAGAAGCCGAAGCCGAGGAAGCCCTCGGCGCGGGCGGCGGCCTCGAAAGCGGCGGGGTCATGGTTCGACATGGCGATGTCAAACGCCGTCCCCTCCATGTGTTTCGAGCGCGGCGCCCCGCCCACGGCACGGTTATGCGCCGCGCTGCGATAGGCCGAGCGGACGATAAGCGGCTTGCCCAGCCGGTCCCTCAACGCCTGCAGCCGGTCCAGCGCCGGCGGGTGAAGTTTCAACGCGCCGGTGCCACGGCAGGCGATTTCGGCGGGCGAGAAATTCGGCCAGCGCCAGAGCGACGAAGGCGCCTCGCGGAAGTGGCGGAAGGTATGGATTTGGTCGGACATCAGAGGGCCTCCACAGGCAATGCGAGCCGGCTTGCAGACCCCTTCCTGCAATGCGGGGCCGGGCTGGCCGGCGAATCGAGTGGGCGCGAGGTTCGCGCAGCAAGGTTGCCGCCCGGTGCGTCCAGCGTGCGTTGCGCGCTGCCGCCGCACGCCCCTGCCGCCGCATTTCCGTCCGACCCGCGCGCGCAGGCTTGACCCGTGCCGGTTTGCGCCGCCGGGCGCCCTGTGCAAGGCTGCCCCGACAACCAGCGACGGAGAACGCGCCATGTCCCGCCTTGCCCTGCTTACCGGCGCCTCGGGCTTCATCGCCAAGCATGTCGCGGCGCGGCTGCTCGGCGCCGGCTGGCGGCTGCGTGCCACGGTCCGCAGCGCGGCCCGCGCCGAGGAAGTGCGCACGGCGCTGGGCGGGGTGGCAGACACCGCAACCCTGCAGGCGAACCTGGATTTCGTCGAACTGGACCTGACGCGGGATGAAAACTGGGACCGCGCGCTGGCGGGGGCCGATGCGCTGGTCCACACCGCCTCGCCCTTTCCGTTGTCGCAGCCGGAAGACGAGGACGCGCTGATCCGCCCGGCGGTGGACGGCACGCGGCGCGCCCTGCGCGCGGCGCGCGATGCCGGGGTGGAGCGGGTGGTGCTGACCTCTTCCCTTGCCGCCGTCATGCATTGCGCCCTGCCGGATGGCCGGCAGGCATACGATGCGCGCGACTGGACGGACCCGGCCCACCCCCGCGCCACCGCCTATGACCGCTCCAAGACGCTGGCCGAGCGCGCGGCCTGGGATTTCGTCGTCACCGAGGCCCCGCTGATGCTTCTGACCGCCATCAACCCCGGTCTGGTGCTGGGCCCGCTGCTGGACGACCGCTTCGGCAGTTCGGTCTCGGTGGTCCAGCGCCTGATGTCCGGCAAGGACCCGATGCAGCCGGATTTCGGCCTGCCGGTGGTCGATGTCCGCGATGTGGCAGAGATGCACCTGCAGGCGCTGGAGCGCCCCGGCACGGCGGGCCAGCGTTATCTGGCCAGCGCCGGCAGCCTGCGGTTTGGCGAGATGGCGCGGATCCTGCGGGACGCGCATCCGGACCGGGGGATCACCCCGCGCCGGGCGCCGAACCTGCTGATGCGGCTTGTCGCGCTATGGGATCGCGATGTGCGCTCCATCCTGCCCAGCCTGGGTTTCATGCCGCAGGTTTCGGCCAGCGCCACCGAAGCCGACATGGGGATCGCCTTCATCCGGCCCGAGGACGCGCTGCGCGCCACGGCCGACGATCTGCTGCGCCGTCGGTTGCTCTGACCCGGGGCCGCCGCGCTGGCGATCCGGCCAGGTCGTCATCCCCGCCGCTGTCAGCCCCGGCCGCGTTTTTCGAACCGTGGCAGCATGGCCGAGAAATCCTTGCCGCGTCCGTCCTCTTCTTCCACGAAGCGCGCATAGAGCGCCGCCGCCAGCGCGCCCATCGGCGTGTCGGCATCCGCCGCCTCGGCCGCCTGCTGGCTCAGCCGCAGGTCCTTCAGCATCAGATCGGCGGCGAAGCCGGGCTTGTAGCCATTGTCCGCCGGCGATTGCGGGCCGACCCCGGGCGCCGGGCAATAGGCGTTCATCGACCAGGAATAGCCCGAGGAGGTGCTGACAACATCGAACATCCGCGCCCGGTCCAGGCCCAGCTTGTCGGCCAGCGCGAAGGCCTCGCAGGTGGCGATCATCGTGGCGCCCAGGATCATGTTGTTGCAGATCTTCGCCGCCTGCCCGGCCCCGGCCGCGCCGCAATGCACCGCCTTCTGGCCCATGATCTCGAACAGCGGTTTCACCGTGGCAAAGGCCGCATCCCCGCCGCCCACCATGAAGGTCAGCGTGCCCGCCGCCGCCCCGCCGACACCGCCCGAGACCGGCGCATCGAGCGCCCCCAGTCCTGCCGCCGCCGCCCTGTCGGCCACGGCGCGGGCGCTTTCCACATCCACCGTGGAGCAGTCGCAAAGCACCGCGCCCGCGCTCATCGCCGGGATCACCTCATCCGCCACGGCGCGCAGGATGGCGCCATTGGGCAGCATGGTGATGACCACCTCGGCGCCCTCTGCCGCCTGCGCCGCGCTCGTCGCGCCTGCCACGCCCTCCGGCATCGGCGCGGCCAGATCGAAACCCGTCACCGCATGGCCAGCCTTGACCAGATTGGCGGCCATCGGCCCGCCCATGTTGCCCAGTCCGATGAACCCGATCTTCATGCCATCTCCTCCCATTCATCCGCCCCCAGCGGCGCCAGCATCGCCGCCACTTCCGCGCCGGTCACCGCCCCCGGCCCGTCATGGCGCCAGCGCGGGTTGCGGTCCTTGTCGATGATCTGCGCACGCACCCCTTCCAGGAAATCGCCCTGGTCCATGGCGCGCCAGGTCCAGCGGAACTCCTGTTTCACGGCGGCCACGATATCCGCCGGCCCGGGCCGCAGCATCGCCAGCGTCGAGGCCATGGACAGCGGCGAATTCCGCCGGATCGCCTTCAGTGCGGCCGCCGCCAGATCGCCGCCATCGGCTTCCAGCGCCGCCACGACGGCCGGAATATCCGCCCCCGCAAACAGCGCGTCGATCTGCCCCTGCGCCGCCGCCA
>SKNG01000414.1 GCA_007120685.1 Paracoccaceae bacterium
CGGCCCGCGCCGCCGCGTCCCGCCCCGGCGGGCAGGCGCTTGGCGAGACGCTGGCCGGGCTGGGATCGCCCGCCGAGGGCGGGTTCTGGTTGCGCACCGGGCTGGTGCAGGAGGCGCGCCAGGGCCGGGTGGTCAGCGCAAGCGGCGCCTCGGTGGGGGTGGAACTGCGCCCCTCGGGCCGCACGCCCGGCTCTGGCAGCGAGGTCTCGCTGGCCGCGCTGCGCGCCCTGGACCTGCCACTGGCGGCGCTGGCCACTTTGCAGGTCTTTGCAACAGACTGAGGCGTCCTGGACGAAAGGGGGCGCGGGACTCGGGGGCATCGAGCCCCCTCGGCCCGCCGGGGGCGCTGCCCCCGCCGGCCTGCGGCCGCCCCCGGCGTATTTGCGGCAAGATGAGGGGCAAAGGGTGGGTTTGCGGCCCGGTCGGCGGGGCATGCCTTGCCTGCGCGGCGGCGACACTCTATCAGGCCCGCGATCCCTTCAGCCGAGGATGCCGCGATGATCCCCCGTTACTCCCGCCCCGAGATGGTGGCCATCTGGTCGCCCGAGACGAAGTTCCGCATCTGGTTCGAGATCGAGGCGCATGCCGGTGACGCGATGGCCGATCTGGGGGTGATCCCGCGCGAGAATGCCGAAGCTGTGTGGAAGGCGAAGGAAGTGGCCTTCGATGTGGCACGGATCGACGAGATCGAGGCGGAGACGAAGCATGACGTGATCGCCTTCCTGACCCATCTGGCCGAGATCGTGGGCAACGAGGCGGCGCGTTTCGTCCATCAGGGGATGACCAGTTCCGACGTGCTGGACACGACGCTGAACATCCAGCTGGTGCGTGCCTCGGACCTGCTGCTGGCGGGGATGGACCGGGTGCTGGGGGCCCTGAAGGCGCGCGCCCATGAGCACAAGGATACGGTACGCATCGGCCGCAGCCACGGCATCCATGCCGAACCCACCACCATGGGTCTGACCTTCGCGCGTTTTTATGCCGAAATGGCGCGGGGCCGCCGCCGGCTGGAAGCGGCGCGCGAGGAGGTGCGCACCGGCGCGATTTCCGGCGCGGTCGGCACCTTCGCCAATGTCGACCCCACGGTGGAGGCGCATGTCTGCGCCGCGCTGGGGTTGGAGCCCGAGCCGATTTCAACCCAGGTGATCCCGCGCGACCGGCATGCGATGTTCTTCGCCACGCTTGGCGTGATCGCTTCGTCGGTGGAGAATATCGCCACCGAGATCCGCCACATGCAGCGCACCGAGGTGCTGGAGGGTGAGGAGTACTTCAGCGCCGGCCAGAAGGGGTCCAGCGCCATGCCGCACAAGCGCAATCCGGTGCTGACCGAGAACCTGACCGGGCTGGCGCGGCTGGTGCGCGGCATGGTGGTTCCGGCGCTGGAGAATGTGGCGCTGTGGCATGAGCGAGATATCAGCCACTCATCGGTCGAGCGGATGATTGCGCCGGATGCGACGGTGACGCTGGATTTCGCGCTGCACCGGCTGGCGGGGGTGATCGAAAGGCTGGTGATCCACCCCGAGCGGATGACCGAGAACATGAACCGCTTCCGGGGGTTGGTGATGAGCCAAAGAGTGCTGCTGGCGCTGACTCAGGCAGGCGTGACGCGCGAAGATGCCTATCGGCTGGTGCAGCGCAACGCGATGAAGGTCTGGGAGGAAGGAAAGGATTTCAAGACCGAGCTTCTGGCCGATGCGGAGGTGCGCGCGGCGCTGAGCGCCGAGGCGATCGAGGAGAAATTCGATCTCGGCTATCACACCAAGCATGTCGATACGATCTTTGCGCGGGTCTTCGGCGCGGGCGCCTGATAAAGAGGGTGGAGGGGCCAGCGCTGCGGGGGCGCTGCCCCCGACCCGGCGCCGGTCCGGTGGCAGCGCTACGCCCGCCCCCGGGATATTTGAAGAGCAAAGAGGGGGCGTTAACGCTTTCTTCACCATCGCATAAGAAGATCAGGACACGGTACAGGCGGGGACGCCGATGACCGTGAGCGAAGATGGCGGGTCGGTCCCCCTGGGGGCTGGCCCGCTATCCGTTGTCAGCAAGAGTAGGGGAACCCCGCCCCCTCTTTGCTCTTCAAATATCCTGGGGGAGTCCGACGCGCAGCGGCGGGCGGGGGCAAAGCCCCCTCCATGGCCCGCGGATCAGGCGCGACGGCTCGCATGGCGCGCGCGGGTCACTCACCCTGCCCAGTGCGGCTTGCGTTTCTCGATGAAGGCGGTGATGCCCTCATCCGTGTCGGCCATCAGCATGTTCTCCACCATCGCCGCACCGGTGAAGGCATAGGCCTGATCCAGCGGCATGCCCAGCTGGTCGTAGAACGCCCCCTTGCCGATCCGCACCGCCGCGCCCAGCTTGCCGGCAACCTGCCGGGCCAGCGCCATGGTTTCCTCCTCCAGCCCCTGGGTGGGCGCGACGCGGTTGACGAGCCCCAGTTCGCGGGCGCGGTTGGCATCGATGAAATCACCCGTGGTCAGCAGTTCGAACGCCTGCTTGCGGGGCAGGTTGCGGCTGAGCGCCACCATCGGCGTGGAACAGAACAGTCCGATGTTCACCCCGTTCACGCCAAAGCGCGTGCCCTCGGCCGCCACCGCCATGTCGCAACTGGCCACCAGCTGGCAGCCGGCGGCGGTGGCGATGCCATGGACCTGCGCGATCACCGGCTTGGGCAGCGCCGGGATCATCTGCATCAGCGCCCCGCAGCGGTCGAAGAGATCGGCGAAATAGCCCCGCCCGCCATCGGGCGCGGCGCGGCCGGCCTGCATCTCCTTCAGATCATGGCCCGCGCAGAAAGCCTTGCCCGCCCCGCGCAGCACCACCACCTTCGCCGCCGGGTCCTCGCCGGCCTGCGCCAGCGCACCGCTCAGCGCTGCCAGCATCGCGTCTGACAGGGCGTTCAGATTGGACGGGCTGTCCATGGTCAGCACCGCAACCTGTTCCGCTACGTCATATTGCACCAGATCGTCGCTCATCTTGCCCTCCTTGCACCTTTGCCGGAAGTCTACTCACATCTGACCGGGGAAGAAAGCGGGGGAGCCGATGGCGAGTGAGGTGAAGCTGGACGCTGCGGCGCTGAACGC
>SKNG01000434.1 GCA_007120685.1 Paracoccaceae bacterium
GGCGCCCGGCGCGGCCCAGCCGCTGCGCGCGGCGCGGCTGGCGCGCGCCGGTGGGCCGCAGGAGACCGAGGCCGAGACGTCATGGCCCGGGATCACCCGCTCCACCAGCGCCCTGCCCTGCCCGCCGATGCCCCCCGCGCCGTGAGGCGGAAAGGTCAGCGTCAGGCCCTGGCGGTCCACCACCATTTGCAGGGGCAGCCAGCCGGCCCCCGCCAGCGCCAGCCCCGCCCCGGTTCCGGCGCGGCAGATCTCTGACCAGACCATGATCCCGGTGGCCCGCGCCAGGCGGCGTTGGCCGGAGACGAAATTGCCGGTGGAATAGGCCACGAAGCCATGGCCCATCGGGCCCGAAAAGGTCTCGAAGGGTTGCACGACATGCGGGTGCGTGCCGATCACCGCCATCGCCCCCGCCGCGATCAAATCACGCGCGAGCGCCCGCTGGCGCGCTTGCGGCCGGTGGCTGTATTCAATGCCCCAATGCGGCAGCACGATCACGCCGCCGGTGCCAGGCCGGGCGGCTTCGGTGCCGACCATCGCCAGAAGTTCGTCGCGGTTCTGGAAGCACATCAGAACCTGGCGGTGCGGATCGGGGATGCCATTGGTGGAATAGGTGCAGGCGATCAGGCTGATCACCCCCATCCGCGTGCGCACCCGCAGGAAGAAATCCCGCGCCGCACCCGGCCGTATGGTGCCCGAAAACGGCATGCCGCGGGCGTCGAGTTCGTCCATCGTGGCATCCAGCCCCGCCGGGCCGCGGTCCAGCGCGTGGTTGTTGGCCAGCGTCACCATCGACACGCCGGCCGCGCGCAACTGGTCGATGACGGTGGGGTGATAGTTGAACAGCGGATAGCTGGAATAGACGATATCGTCGAAGACCGGACCGGGGTCAGCGCCGCGTCGCCCGCCGCGGCGAAAGCCCGGGGCGGTGGGACCTTCCAGATTGGCGATGGCGATATCGGCGGCGCGGAAATAGGGCGCGGCGGCGCCCCAGACGGTGTCGAAGCCCAGCGCGTAGCCGCGCCGCTGCACCGCCCCGTGCAAAAGCGCGTCGCCGACGATTGCCAGGCTGATGCGGTCGCTGCCGGCACAGGCGTTGAGCGCCGGCAGCGCGGTGGCCGCTGGGCGGCACACCTCGCCCGCCCCGGGGCGCATGCCGGAGCCTTGCGCCAGGCCGGGCGCGGCAAGGGCCAGCACGGCGGCGAGAAACAGCGCGAGTCGGTGCCGGCAGTTCAAGGCAAGGGGCATTGGTGGGGCTCTTTCGTTCCATAAGCACCAGAGGCCGCAACGGACCGCCAGCAAGGGCGCTGTTGCGTCGCCGCCACGATGCATCGTGGTTTGGTGATCTTGCGCGCGCCCGGCCATGCGCGCGCCGTGCGCGCGTGCCTGGGCCACTGTGCCGATGGTGCCGGACCCGCCAGCACCAGGCAGGGCAGGGCCGAACGGTGACCGAGGATCAGGTGCCGCATGCCGCTTACTCCGTGCCGGAAGGGACCATGCGGCGGTGGGTTGCGTCAAGCCTGCTGACTGCGCCGCCAGGCCAACAACCCGCCAGACCCTGCTGCAGATCAGCCAGCCAGTGCAACAGGTCGTCAACTCCACACGCTTTAACGGAATATACAGATTAAACTTGCCCTTTGAGTTGTGTAGTCTGCCTTTAAGAAGTTCGTTTCGGGCGAGGATCATGTCAGAGTTGCAAGGGGCGTCCACGGCTCTCCATACGAGTTGCATTCATGAAGCGATCATCGGCGCGCTGGGGCAGCTTCTGCGCACCGAAGCCGACGAGATGGACGAGGTCATCACCCATGTCCTGGCCCAGACCGGCGACTGGTTGCAGGCAGACCGCGCGGCGGTGATGCTGCGCACCGACGGGCTGTGGCATTGCACGCATGAATGGTGCGCCAACGGGCTTGCCCCGGTCAGAGCAGCACTGCAGGAACTGCCCCTCGCAACGGCAGGGTTCACGCCTGCGGATTTGCTGACCGGACGGGATATCCTGCTGCCCTCGGTCTCTGCGTTGCCTGACGGCCCGCTGCGCCGACTGCTTCAGAACATCGGTGTCCATTCGGTGGCGGCGCTGCCCGTTCTGCGCAACGGCCGGTTCCTGGGGCTGATGGCCGTTGCCCGCCAGGCCACGCCCGAACCGCTTGCACCGGCGTTTTTTCCCCTGCTCCGTCCGCTGGTCGACGGGCTGTTTGCGGCAAGCGCGCGGCATCGGGCCGAGGCCGCGCTGCTGCAGGCCCGCCGCGCACAGGACGAGGCGGTGGAACGGTTGCGCGCCACCCTGGCGGCCACATCGGAACTGGTGATGGAGGTCGACCTGCAGGGGCGCTGCGTCGACATCCACAACGCGCGGCCGGAACTGCTGGCGGTTCCGGCCGAAACCATGCTCGGCCAACCGATAGAGCAGACGATGCCGCCTGATGTGGCCGCCCTGCAACGCGCGGCGATGCACGAGGCGCTGGAGAACGGCGTGTCCTCACGCTGCGAATATCCGCTGCAAACCGTTGAAAGCACGCGCTGGTTCCGCCTTGCCGTTGCCCGCCGGGTCCTGCCGGGCGGGGAGGTCGGCTTCGTGTTCCGCATCCGCGACATCACCGCCGAGCACGAGCCGCGCGCGCAAAATGCCCTGCTGGTGGCCGTCACCCGCCAGATGACCAACCTTGCCGCCGTGCTGGACGACGATCTGAAAGTGCGCTGGATCAACCCCGCCTTCGAGCAGCAATCCGGCTGGACACTGGCGGAAGTCGCCGGGCGCCCGGTGACCGAGGTCCTGGACCCGGGGATCGATCCTGAGGCGACACAGCGGATCATGGCCGCAATCACCGCGCGCGAGCCGATCAGCATCGAACTGAAGAAACATGACCGGGCGGGCACGCCCTACTGGATCGATCTGCGCCTGCAGCCGATGCAGCCCGGCGCCGACGGCCGCGGCGGGTTCATCGCCATCGAGACCGTCATCACCGAGCGCAAGAAATACGAGGCCGCGCTGCAAGCCATGGCAACGCGCTTCGAGGCGGCGAACCGGCGATTGATCGGCGCTATCGAGGCGCTGGAAGACGGGTTCGTGCTGTTCGAC
>SKNG01000445.1 GCA_007120685.1 Paracoccaceae bacterium
CGCTGCTGGGCCAGTGCGGGCCGGATGTGATCGCCTATGCCTGCACCGCCGGTTCGATGGTCAGCCCGGCCGCGTCGCTGCCCGATGACCTGACCCGCCGCACCGGCAGACCGGCAGTGACCACCGCCGCGGCCATCATCGCCGCGCTGGGTGCGCTGGGTATAAAAAAACTATCCGTTGCAACCCCATACGCCCAGGCGCTGAACGATCATGAGGCGCATTTCCTGGCCGAGCATGGGCTCAAGGTGGCGCGACTGATCGGGCTGGGGATCGGCGCGGGCGGGCCGCAGGAATACCCGATGATCGCCCGCACGCCGCTTGACGCGGTGCGCGACCATGCGCTTGCCGCCTTCGTGCCCGGCTCTGACGCGCTGCTGATCACCTGCACCGACTTTCCCAGCCTGCCGCTGATCAGTGAACTGGAGCGCGACCTCGGCGTGCCGGTCATCTCGTCGAACACCGCCACGCTGTGGGCTGCGCTACGGGTTGCTGGCATCGCGGACGATGTTCCCGCCGGCGGCGCGCTGTTCGGTCGATGAGTCGGGCCAGCGGCCACTACATCGCAAGGGTTCCCGCACAAATAAGTGGACAGGCAACTTTGTCTGGACATATGCTGAGCGAAGGATGGAACTTTGGTGGGAACGCCTGCACGGACCCGTGCCCCGCGAAGGCCCAGACCAGCCAATAACAAAAAACCACGTTGCAACAGAGGAAACCGCCGATGATCCGCACAACCTTCTCGCTGGCGCTGGCTGCGCTGGTCCTGACCCCCGCGATGGCTGCGGGGCAGGTCGTCACCCTGGGCTCGACCACCGGCGGCGCCACCAGCCAGATGGGCCGGGCGATTGCCGCCACCGTCTCTGACCTCTCGCCGTTGCAGATGCGCCCGCAGGAAATGGCCAATACCGCCGACTACATGCCGCTGGTCAATGCCGGCGAGATCGATTTCGGCATCTCGAACGTGGTGCAGTTGTGGTTCGCCTACAACGGGCTGGGCATGTCAGAGGGGCAGCCGGGCCCGGACCTGCGCGCGGTCTCTATCCTGCAGCCGTTCCGCAACGGGCTGCAGGTGCGCAACGACAGCGATATCCAATCGGTCGAGGATCTGCGCGGGCTGCGGGTGCCGGCCTTTCCGGATGGCAGCCTGGGCGACCATGTGATGCGCGCCTACCTGGCGAATGGCGGGCTGACCTATGACGATGTGGTCGGCGTGCCGGTGCCGAATTTCCCGCGCATGTGGGACAGCTTCCGCGAGGGGCAGACCGATGCGGTGATCGACGTGCCCGGCAGCGCCAATTCGCGTGAACTCGATGCGGCCCTGGGCGGCATCCGCTATGTCAGCTTCAACGACACCGACGAGGCCCGCTCGGCGATGCAGGAATGGCTGCCGCAGGCTTTCCTGACCGAGATCGGGCCCGATTCGGGGCTGCCCGGCTTTCCCGAGCCGATCATGGTCAATGCCTTTACCTATACCTTCTTCGCCAATGCCGGGATGCCCGAGGATCAGGTCTATGAAGTGGCGAAGGCGATCTACGAAGGCGCCGATGCGCTGCTGGAGACCGGGCCGATATGGGGCGGGCTGAACCGCGAAACCTTTGCGGCGGATGTCGACGTGCCCTTCCACCCCGGCGCGATCCGCTTCTATCAGGAAGCGGGCATCTGGCAGGAGTGAGCGCGGCGCCCAGGGCAGGCACATAGAGCAGGCACATAGAGCAGGCACTCAGGGGGCAGGCGCACCGGCATGACCGCACAGGCAGGCTCCAGCCCGTCATACAGCCCGGTCGAACGCTTTGTTCGCGCCGGGCTGGTGCCGGTTCTCTGTGCCTTTCTGTGCCTGGCCTCCATTGCCTGGGCACTGGGCGTGCCGGTTCGGCTGGGCGTCCAGCTTTACGCTGAACAGTTGCTGATCTCGGTGCTGGCGGCAACACTCGCGGTCTGCTTCCTGACCCGCAGGGCGCAGCGTCGCCTGACGTCCTCGGCGCCGATCCCGTTTTACGACTACCTGCTGGCAGCGGCGGCGCTGGGCCACGGGACCTATCTGACCTGGGTCTTTCCGGACCTGGCGACCAGCGTGTTCTTCCGCCCGACCGAGGCGATCATCGTCTCGTCCATCGGGCTGGTCCTGGTGCTGGAGGGGCTGCGCCGCGCCATCGGCTGGGCGCTGCTTATCATTCTGGGGCTGGCCGTGGGCTATGCGCTTTTCGCCAGCCATTTCGGCGGGGTCTTTGCCGGGCGCAGCATCGGCTGGCGCCGGGTGGTGAACTTTCTGGTGCTCGATAGCGCGGCGATGGCCGGCGCGGCGCTTTACATCGCCGTGGCGGTGGTCATTCCCTTCGTGCTGCTGGCGCAACTGCTGCTGACCACCGGCGGCTCGCGCTTCTTTTCCGACCTTTCGTCAGCCCTGATGGGCCGCTACCGGGGCGGCGCGGGCAAGATCGCCATTGTGGGGTCGGCGCTGATGGGCACGGTCTCGGGCTCGGCGGTGTCGAACGTGGCCTCGACCGGCGGGATCACCATCCCGCTGATGAAGGGTTCGGGCTACCGGCCGCATACCGCCGCGGCCATCGAATCCACCGCCTCGACCGGCGGGCAGTTGATGCCGCCGGTGATGGGGGCCGCGGCCTTCCTGATGGCCGAGACCCTGCAGATCCCCTATTCGCAGGTGGTCATCGCCTCGATCGTGCCGTCCTTCCTGTTCTTCCTGGCGGTCTTCGTCTTTGCCGATCTGCAGGCCGGCCGACAGGGCATCGCCCGCCTGCCGGCCAGCCGCATCCCCGCCGTCCTGGGCGTGCTGGCGCGCGGCTGGTTCCTGATGCTGCCCTTCGTGGTGCTGGTGGTGGGTCTTTTCGCCTATGCGCTGCGGGCCGAGACGGCGGCGATCTACGGCCTGGCCACGCTGGGGGTGATCGGGTTGATCCGCACCTACGAGGGCGGGCGGATCGGCTGGCGCACGCTGGTCGAAACGCTGGTGCGCGCCGGGCAGGCCTCGATCGAGATCGTGATCATCTGCGCGGCGGCGGGGATGATCATCGGCATCGTCGGGCTGTCGGGGCTCAGCTTCGGGCTGGGCTA
>SKNG01000160.1 GCA_007120685.1 Paracoccaceae bacterium
CACCATCTCGATCGCATCCTCGACCCGTTCCTTGCCCAGACAATAGGCATGGACGACCTTGTCGGTCAGGAGCAGCTTTTCAGCGATGCAATCCAGGTGGCGGATGGAAGGGTGTATATCCACCGGCTCGACCGGGTAGCCGCCGGCGACATGGATGCAATTGAAGGCCTGCATCAGCATGAGGAACTCACGATAGGTGGCGAAATCGCCCGAGCGCTTGCCGCGGATCATGTCCCAGCTTGACGGTGGCGACGAGACATTGACGAAGGCGATATGCCCGTCCCCGATCCGCACCGCGCGGTCGGGGTTGCGCGGCGTGATGGTAAAGGGGCCGGGGGCGCGGGCCAGCATCTCGGTGACGAAATCGCCGCCCATGCGGACATTGCGGTCTTCGACCAGACAGCCCGCCTGCCTGAAAAGCGTGAGCGCCTCGTCATGCAGGAACTCCACCCCGATTTCGGAAAGGATGTGCAGCGCCGCGCGGTGGATGGCCTCCACGCCCTCGGGTTGCAGGGGTTCGGTGGGGCGGTCGGGGTTGAGGGGCACGCGCCACGGCATCTGGTCCAGCCGGAACCCATCGCTGCGCCGCGCGTTGCCACCGCGCCCGCCGGATCGGCGCCGTCTTTCCGGGGCGGGGGCGTCATTGGGCATGGGGGCCTCGCATGCATGTCACTTTGTGCACAGGATTGGCCCGGCGTTGCGGCCCGGGCAAGTGCAGTGTTGTCAACAGACGGGATCGCGGATGGCGCGGCTTCAGTTCTTGCCACCGCCGGCAGCCGCCGATGCGATACCGGGCTTGCGGTGACTCGCGAAGGCAGATACTTCGTTATTCGACGATATACGATTTAAACCGGGATGCACCCCATGGCTTTGATGCTTGAACCGCGCGAGGATGAAGCGCTCGCGGCCGTGGCCAGGGCGCTGGCCCATCCGGCGCGGCTGCGCATCCTGCGGTTGCTGGCGCAGACGCCGGGATGCATAGGCGGGGATATCGTGCGGGCGGTAGGACTGGCGCAGTCCACGGTCTCCGAGCATCTGCGCATCCTGAAATCGGCGGGCCTGATCACCGGCGAGATCGAGCCGCCCCGGGTCTGCTACATGCTGGCGCCGGGTGCGCTGTCCGGTCTGGCCCGGCAGATCGCCGCGTTCGAAACCGCGGCGACCGGCCCCGAATGCCACTTGCCCGACAACGAAAGCGATGCCTGCTGAATGTCGGTCTTCGAACGCTACCTTTCGGTCTGGGTCTTTGGCTGCATTATCGCCGGGATTGCCCTGTCCAGTTTCATGCCGGGGCTCTTCGGGGCGCTCGCAGCACTCGAATACGCCTCGGTCAATCTGGTCGTCGCGGTTCTGATCTGGGCGATGGTCTATCCGATGATGGTGGCGGTGGATTTTTCCTCGCTGCGCGATGTCGGCAAGCGGCCCAGGGGGCTGGTGATCACGCTCACGGTGAACTGGTTGATCAAGCCCTTCACCATGGCGGCGCTCGGCGTGCTGTTTTTCCACCACCTCTTCGCCGGGCTGATCGACCCGGCGGATGCGGGCCAGTACATCGCTGGGCTGATCCTGCTGGGCGCGGCGCCCTGCACGGCAATGGTCTTCGTCTGGTCGAACCTGACCCGCGGTGATCCGAATTACACGCTGGTTCAGGTATCGCTGAACGACGTGATCATGGTCTTTGCCTACGCCCCGATCGTGGCGCTGCTCCTGGGACTCACGGAGCTGAGCGTGCCCTGGGAGACGTTGGTGCTTTCGGTCATGCTGTATGTCGTGCTGCCGCTGGCGGCGGGGGCCTGGACGCGCTCAAGGCTGGTAGCACGAGGCGGCGAGGGCGCGGTGACCGATTTCACGGCGCGCATCAAGCCCGTGTCCATGCTGGGGCTGCTGCTGACCGTGGTGTTGCTGTTCGGCTTTCAGGGCAATGTGATCCTCGATAACCCCTTCCTGATCCTGTTGCTGGCGGTGCCGATCCTGATTCAGTCCTATGGCATGTTCGCGCTGGCCTATTTCTGGGCGTGGAAATGGCGCGTGCCCCATGATGTGGCCGCGCCCTGCGCGCTGATCGGCACCTCGAACTTCTTCGAGCTTGCCGTAGCGGTGGCGATCGGGCTCTTTGGCCTGAACTCGGGCGCGGCGCTGGTGACGGTCGTGGGCGTGCTGGTCGAGGTGCCGGTCATGCTGTCGCTGGTCTGGTTCGCCAACCGAACAAGGAGGCGTTTCGCCTGATGCGCGCTGTCATCTATCACAACCCGAATTGCGGCACCTCGCGCAATGTGCTGGCGATCCTGCGCGCGGCGGGGGCCGAACCGATGGTCATCGACTACGCAGGTGCCGGCTGGACGCGCGGCCAGCTTCTTGGTCTGTTCGCGGCAGCGGGGCTGACGCCGCGCGAGGCGCTGCGCCAGCGCGGCACGCAGGCCGAGGCGCTGGGGCTGACCGAACCCGAGGTCAGTGACGAGGCGCTGCTTTCCGCCATGGTCGCCGACCCGCTGCTGGTCAATCGCCCGATTGTCTGCACCCCGAAAGGCGTGCGGCTGTGCCGCCCGTCCGAGGCAGTGCTCGATCTGCTCGACAGCCTGCCTGATGGCCCCCTCGCCAAGGAGGATGGCGAGATCATCATCGACGCGCAGGGCAATCGCGTGGCCTGAAGCCGCTGACCGTTCTGTCACGCGCCGCGCCGATGTGACCGCCGGCTTACCCCGCCCGCAACCCCCGCACCCAGTCCGCCGCCTCATGCGCGTGCACCTCGGCGGCGCGGATATGGCCGTCGAAGCCCTGGGCCAGGCTGCGGATCAGGTGTTTGGCGCGGATCAGCAGGTAGACCTCGCCCGCATAGACCGCCGCGCGGGTATAGCCAAAGAGCGTCATCGGCGGGGCGAAGCGCTTGCGACCGTCGAATAGGTACATTCGGAACGCCGGGTAAAGCTCGTCCACCGTCTGTGCGATATGGTCGATCTGGCGCTGCCGGGCCGCCTTGCCCAGCCCCTTCCAGTGCCCCGTACCTTCGGCGAAAACCTCGAAGCTCTGCAGGGGCATGCACATCTCGATATCGGCCTCGGGCGCACGGGAAATCTTCAGCCGCCGTTGGGTCTGCGCCTGCAGGCGCTGGCGTTCCTGTTCGGACGCCTGGGCCTGAAAACTGATCACCTCGGGCGTGCGCATCAGGTCCGGCAGCAGCGCGGGCACGTAGCGAATCTTCTGGCCCGTGGCCTCGGCGTGCCAGCGCTCCATGGCGGTACGACTGGCCTCATCCAGCGCGGCCTCGGTTTCAATGGCATCGAACGCCTGGGTGACGGCGCCCGCGTCCTCGGACAGGCCAAGCAGCCAGTCGGCCGAGACCTGGAACTGCGTGGCGATGGCCAGCAGCGTTTCGGCGCGCGGCAGGCGCGGGTCCGGCCCGCCCAGAAGCTGCGACAGCGCCGAGCGGTCGATGCCGATGGCGCCCGCAAAGGCCGATTGCGTCAGCCCCGACTGCCCCAGCAACAACGCCAGCCGGGTGCGGAACAGGGCCGAGGATTCGCGCTTGCGCATGATGACTCACCTTTGCATGTGTCGTGTTCAGTAAACATGTTTTTTCAAACTCAGCAAACGTCTTGGAAAGTGGCGTGAACACTCGCATTGCGCGGGATGGCGTTTGCGGACACATTCCTGTCATTCAAAACAACAGGAGGGGTGATGCTGCGGCGGATCGAATGGCCGACGGTGACGCTGACGCTGGCCTGCTACGGGCTGTGGTTGGCGGCGGGGGCGTGGCTCTGGCCGGTGGCGCCGGTGCTGGCGCTGGCGGTTATGGCGGTGATGGCGGCGCTGCATTCCTCGCTGGTGCACGAGAACCTGCACGGCCACCCCACAAGCGACCGGCGCGTGAACGAAGCGCTGGTCGCCCTACCTCTGTCGCTGATCTACCCCTACCGCCGCTACAAGGCCACGCATCTGGCGCATCACCGGGACGAGCGCCTGACCGATCCGATCGAAGACCCCGAGAGCTATTATAAGGCCCGCTGGGCGCATGAGCGGATGCCGCGCTGGCTGCGCGCGGCGCTGGTGGTGAACAACACGATGGTCGGGCGGCTGGTGCTGGGCCCGCTGCTGGGCGCGGCGGGGTTTCTGGCGCAGGAGGTGCGCCTGCTGGCCTTGGGTGCGCCCGGGGTGCGCCGCGCCTGGGCGCTGCATCTGGTCGGGCTGGCGCCGGTGCTGGCGCTGATCTGGGCGTTTGGCATCCCGCTCTGGCTCTACGTGCTTGGCGTCGTCTGGCCGTCGCTGTCGCTGATCGCTATCCGCACCTTTGCCGAACACCGCTGGCATGACGCGCCCGAGGGGCGGACGATCATCGTCGAGCGCCCAGCCCTGGCCTGGCTGTTCCTGAACAACAACCTGCATATCGTGCACCACCAGATGCCCGGCGCGCCCTGGTATGCGCTGCCCCGGCTTTATGCCGAACGGCGCGAATACTGGCAGGCGCTGAACCACGGCTATGTCTATCCCGGCTACTTTGCGTTGTTCCGCGCCCATGCCCTGCGGCCGAAGGAGCCCGTAGCCCATCCGGTTCTGCACCAGCACCCCGCGCCCCCGCCGCCCGATGCCGACCCCCCGGTCGCCCCCAATGGCGGGCATGCAGCGTGACGGCGCTGGCCACACTGCCCATGTATGACTGGCCCGAGGAGCGCGCCCGGGTCGATGCCTTCTACACCCGCCTGCGCACGCTGGTCCCGGAACTGCCCGCCGCCCTGACGCGGCCTGATACCGCCGAGGGCCTCCACGCGCTCTGGCGCAATTCGTCGCTGCTGCTCGGGCAAACCTGCTGGGGGCCGATGGGCGCGGGGCTGGCGGCGCATGTGCATGTGCTGGCGCAGCCGGGCTATGACGATGTGCCCGGCGGGCGCGGCCCCAACTACCGCTCGGCGCTGATCATGCGTGCGGGCGCCCCCTGCCCGGAGCCCGCGCTGGACGGCCCCGCCCTGCCGCCCGGGCTGGACCGCCTGCGCCCGGCCATCAACGCGCCCGACTCGCTCTCGGGCTGTCTGGCGCTCATGCACGATGCCGCCCTGCCCGACCTGCCCGCGCGCGCGCTGGCCACCGGCAGCCACCGAGCATCCGTCCGCGCCGTGGCTGAGGAGGCGGCCGATTTCGCCGCCATCGACTGCCGCTCATGGGCACTGGCGCTGCGCCATGAGCCCACTGCCCGCGCACTCACCGTCACCGGCTGGACCGCCCTGCGCCCCGGCCTGCCCTTCATCACCGCCCGTGCCACCCCTGACCCCTTGCGCGCCCGGCTTCGCGATGCCCTGATGCAGCTTGGCGCCCATCTCGTGACCAAGGAGACCGCATGACCCAGACCTATCGCGCCATCGTCATCGGCGGCGGCGTCGTCGGATGTTCGGTGCTTTATCACCTGGCCAAAGCCGGCTGGAGTGATGTGCTGCTGATCGAGCGCGCCGAACTCACCGCAGGCTCCACCTGGCACGCGGCGGGGGGCTTTCACACGCTCAACGGCGATCCGAACGTGGCGCGGCTGCAGGCCTACACGATCTCGCTTTATGAAGAGCTCGAAAAGATGACCGGCCAGTCCTGCGGCCTGCATCTGGTCGGCGGCGTGCAGATGGCCGACAGCCCCGAGCGCATGGACTTCCTGCGCATGGCCCATGCGCGCGGCCGCTATCTGGGCATGGAAACCGAACTGATCACGCCCTCCGAGGCCAAGGCGATGTTCCCGCTGATGGACGAGTCGCACTTCGTCGGCGCGCTCTGGGACCCGGTGGAGGGGCACCTGGACCCCTCGGGCACCACCCACGCCTATGCCAAGGCCGCAAGGATGCTGGGCGCGCAGATCGAATTGCGCAACCCGGTCCACGAACTGACACAGGACCCCGACGGCACCTGGAACGTGGTCACGCAAAGCGGCACCTACCGGGCCGAGCATGTGGTCAACGCCGCCGGACTCTGGGCGCGCGAGGTCGGGCGCATGGTCGGGCTGGAACTGCCGGTGCTGGCCATGGAGCATATGTATCTGCTCACCGAACCCATGCCCGAGGTCATCGAATTCAACGAAACCATGGGCCGCGAGTTGATTCATGTGATCGACTTCAAGGGCGAGATCTACACGCGGCAGGAAGGCAAGGGCATCCTGCTCGGCACCTATGAACAAGCCTGCAAGCCGTGGTCCCCGGTCACCACCCCGTGGGATTTCGGGCAGAACCTGCTGCCCCCCGATCTCGACCGCCTCGCCCCCTCGCTCGAGGTCGGCTTCCGCCACTTCCCGCCCTATGAGCGCGCGGGCATCAAGCAGGTCATCAACGGCCCCTTCACCTTTGCCCCCGACGGCAACCCGCTGGTCGGCCCGGTGCCGGGGCTGACCAACTACTGGTCCGCCTGCGCCGTCATGGCCGGGTTTTCGCAGGGCGGCGGCGTCGGGCTGGTGCTGGCCAACTGGATGACCGCGGGCGATCCCGGCCACGATGTCTTCGGCATGGATGTGGCGCGCTTCGGCGACTGGGCGACCCTGCGCTACACCAACGCCAAGGTGCGCGAGAACTATTCGCGCCGCTTCTCGATCCGCTTCCCGAACGAGGAACTGCCTGCCGCCCGCCCGCACCTGACCACGCCGCTTTACGACCTGATGCGCGCGCAGCACGCGGTGATGGGCGACACCTGGGGGCTGGAGACGCCGCTGTGGTTCGCCCCCTCGGCCCAAGAAGCCCACGACATCCATTCCTTCCATCGCTCCAACGATTTCGCCTGCGTCGGCGCCGAGGTGCGCGCGGTGCGCGAAGGCGTCGGCGTCACCGAGATCGCCAATTTCGCGAAATACGAGGTCACCGGGCCAGGGGCCGAGGCGTTCCTGGACCGGCTGATGACCAATCGGATGCCGAAGCTCGGGCGGATCGTGCTGACGCCGATGCTCAATGACGCGGGCAAGCTGATCGGCGATTTCACCATCGCGCGCTGCGGCCCGGACCGCTTCCAGATCCTCGGCTCGCTGGCGGCCACGAAATACCACCTGCGCTGGTTCGAAACACACCTGCCGCAAGATGGCTCCGTGCAGGTCCGCGCGCTGGGCATGGAGTTGATGGGGCTCTCTATCGCCGGTCCGAAATCGCGCGACGTGCTGGCGGCGCTGGTGGATGAGGACGTCTCGAACGACGCCTTCCGCTTCATGGACTACCGCGAGATGGATGTCGCGGGCGCGCCCTGTCGGGTCAACCGAATCAGCTACACCGGCGATCTGGGCTATGAAATCTGGATGGCCCCCGAATACCAGCGCCGGGTCTATACCACGATAAAGGAGGCGGGCGCCCCGCATGGCATCCGTGATTTCGGCATGCGCGCGCTGCTGTCCATGCGGCTGGAAAAGAACTTTCCGACATGGTTCGCCGAACTCCGCCCCATCTACGGCCCCATCGAGGGCGCGATGGAACGCTTCGTGGCCTGGCAAAAGCCCGATTTCATCGGCCGCGAGGCGGCGCTGGCCGAGCGCGACAACGGCCCTCGCCTGCGCCGCGTCTCGCTGATCATCGAGGCTGACGGCGCCGACGCCATCGCCGACGAGCCGATCTGGGCGCGCGTGGCGGAAGATTTCGGCACCGTTACCGCGCCCCACAGCTACGGCCCGCCGCGCTTTGACGCCGCAGGCAACCAGCAAGCCACCCCGCACCCCTCGGTCGATGGCGATTGGCGGGTGGTGGGCTGGGTCACCTCGGGCGGCTATGGCCACCATGTCGGTCTGTCGCTGGCGCAGGGCTACCTGCCCGCCGCGCTGGCCGAGCGCGGCGAAGAGGGTCTCTTCGCTGTCGAGATCATGGGCGAACGGCGGGCAGCGCGGCTCGCGCTTGAGCCCCCCTTCGATCCGGCGGGCGAAAGGATGCGGATGTGACCCGACCGTCACTCGCCATCAAAGGCGCCGTCCCAGGCGTAGCCGGTGAAATCCTGCTCCTGCCCGCCGAGCGCGCGATAGAGGCCGCGGGCAGGGGCGTTGCCGGGCTCGGCGCCGAGCCAGATGCCCATGCAGCCTTGCGCGCGGGCGTGGTCGAAAGGCCGCCGCATCACCGCCGTGGCGAGACCCCGGCGCTGGTATTCGTCGCGCGAGCCGACCTCGTTGACGAACAGGCTCGGCGGCTTGTCGGGGTGCAGGAGAACGGTGCCCGAAGCGAAGGCAAGGATGCGACCGCCCTCGACGGCGACGACAAGGTAGTGCCCGGGATCACGCAGGAAGGCGCGCGACTGGTCAGGATCGACGGGATGGTCGAAGAGGCCGGGCTCGACGGCGAGCAGCAGCGCGAGGTCGTCAGGGGCAAGGACGCGAATCTCCATTCCGGCCTCCATCACGGGGTTGCAGCATGAAGCTAGCCGATCTGGCCATCTTCGTCATCGCCACCCCGCCGCCGGGCTGGGGTGGCCGGTACTGGATCATCGTCCGGTTGACCACGGAATGCGGGATCACCGGCTATGGCGAGGTCTATGCGGCGGCGGTCGGCGCGCCGGCCATGCGCGCCGTCATCGCGGATGTCTTCACCCGCCACATGCAGGGCGAAAACCCCGAAAACGTCGAGCTGATGTTCCGCCGCGCCTATTCCTCGGGCTTCACCCAGCGGCCCGATCCCACGGTGATGGGCGCCTTTTCGGGGCTTGAGATCGCCTGCTGGGATATTCTGGGCAAGGCGCGCGAAAGGCCGGTCTGGGCGCTGCTCGGCGGGATGATGAACCAGCGCATCCGCGCCTATACCTATCTCTACCCGCTGCCCCACCATGAAAAGGCGGCCTTCTGGACCAGCCCCGAAATGGCCGCCGAAAGCGCGCTGGCGGCGGTCGAACAGGGGTTCACGGCGATCAAGCTGGACCCGGCAGGCCCCTACACGCTGCGCGGCGGGCACCAGCCCGGCATGCGCGATATCGACTTGACCGACCGCATGCTGGGGGCGGTGCGCGCGGCCATCGGCAACCGCGCCGATATCCTGCTGGGCACGCATGGCCAGTTCACCCCCGCCGGCGCCATCCGGCTGGGTGCGGCGATGGAAAGGCACCAGCCGCTCTGGTTCGAGGAGCCTGTGCCCCCCGATGACATCTCAGGCATGGCCGAGGTTGCGCGCGCGGTGCGCATTCCCGTCGCCACCGGCGAGCGGCTGACCACCAAGGCCGAATTCGGCGCCGTTCTGCGCGCGGGCGCGGCCTCGATCCTGCAACCGGCGCTGGGGCGCGCTGGCGGTATCTGGGAGGTCAAGAAGATCGCCGCCATGGCCGAGGTCTTTGGCGCGCAACTGGCCCCGCATCTCTATGCCGGGCCAGTGGAATGGGCGGCGAATATCCATCTGGCGGCCAGCATCCCGAACCTGCTGATGATCGAATGCATCGGCACGGGTGGCGATTTCCACCTGCCGCTGATCAGCCACAGGCTGCGCGTCGAGGACGGCCATGTTACTTCACCCGAGGCCCCGGGCCTGGGCATCGGTTTCGACGAGGCGCTCGCCCGTGCCCATCCCTTTGACGGCACTGCGCTGCATCTGGAGATGCAGGAAGCGCCCTGCGACTACACGAATGGCAACAATTTCGAAGGAGGCGCCCCCCGCGACTGAAAAAGGGTCACAGGCCGCCTCTTGCCTGCGGAGTGACCTTTGTCTGTGCAAAAGAAAGGCAAGTTTGACCTTGCAAAAGCGACATGATGTCGTTTTTGATCAGTCCATGGCGGTTGACGATCGCATAATGTTCAAGTCTGGCCTCAAGGTCAGCGCCAACAGGGAGAATAAGCCAATGACCTTCAAGAAGCGCAAGGCGACCGAACTGCATCCGGCGGCAAAGCTCTATGCAAGCGAGTGCAAGGACGGCAAGCTGAGCCGCCGCGAGTTCCTGACCCGCGCCACCGCGCTGGGCGTGGCCGCGCCGGCCGCCTATGGCCTGCTGGGTCTGGCCGCGCCCGAGGCCAGGGCGCAGTCCCCGCAGATGGGCGGCACGCTTCGCGTCCAGATGGATGTGCGCGCCCAGCGCGACCCGCGCACCTGGGACTGGTCGGAACTGGCCAATGCCTGCCGGGGCTGGCTGGAATATCTGGTGCAATACAACCGTGACGGCACCATCACCCCGGTCCTGCTGGAAGACTGGGAGGCCAACGAGGACGCCACCGAATACACGCTGATGCTGCGTCAGGGCGTAACCTGGAACAACGGCGACGATTTCACCGCCGAGCACGTCGCCCACAATTTCGAGCGTTGGTGCGATGCCTCGGTGGAAGGGAACTCCATGTCCAGCCGCCTGGGCGCGATCATGGAGGACGGGCAGCTGCGCGACGGCGCGGTCGAGGTCGTCGACGACCACACGGTGCGCCTGCACCTGTCCAGCCCCGATGTGACCATCATTGCGAATCTGGCCGACTATCCGGCGGCGGTCGTGCATCCCGAGTTCAGTGGCGATCCGATCCGCGACCCCATCGGCACCGGCCCCTACCTTCCGGTCAGCTACGATACCGGCATCCGCGCCGTGGTCGAGCGCAACCCCGATCACACCTGGTGGAACGAGGGCAATGGCGCCTGGCTCGACCGGATCGAATTCATCGATCTGGGCACCGACCCGGCGGCCTGGGTCGCCTCGGCCGAGGGTGGCGAGATCGACATGCTCTATGAGACCACGGGCGATTTCATCGAGATCTTCACCGCCATCGGCATGGTCGAGACCGAGGCCGTCACCTCGGCCACGCTCGCGGTGCGGTTCAACCAGGACAGCGAACCCTATGACAATCGCAATGTCCGCCTTGCCCTGCAGATGGCCGTGAACAACGCCGAGGTGCTGGAACTGGGCTACAATGACCGCGGGATCGCGGCCGAAAACCACCATGTCTGCCCGATCCACCCGGAATACGCCGAGCTCCCGCCGATCGAAATGGACCGCGCGGCGGCGGTCGCGTTGCTCGAGGAAGCAGGCCATGCCGATACCGAATTCGAGCTGATCTCGTCCGACGAGACATTCCACGCGGATACCTGCGACAATATCGCCGCGCAGATACGCGCCGCCGGGATCAGCATCCGCCGGACGATCCTGCCGGGCGCGACCTTCTGGAACGACTGGCTGACCTATCCGTTCTCGGCCACCAGCTGGGCCATGCGCCCGCTCGGCGTTCAGGTCCTGAACCTGGCCTATCGCAGCGGCGAGGCATGGAACGAATCCGCGTTCTCGAACGAGGAGTTCGACACGTTGCTGGCCGAGGCCAACGGCATTGCCGATGCCGATGAACGCCGGGTGGTGATGGAACGCCTGCAGCAGATCATGCAGGAGGAAGGGGTCTTGATCCTGCCCTACTGGCGCTCGCTCTACCGCCATGCGCGACCGAACGTGCATAACGCGGAAATGCACCCGACTTTCGAAATCCACTACCAGAATTACTGGATGTCCTGACGGGACCGGCGGCGGGGCCCGTCCCCGCCGCCGACC